>JBLHKE010000590.1:0-5089 GCA_047619485.1 Verrucomicrobiales bacterium
CAATGATCTGGCGGGATTCTGGAAAAACGGTTACCCGGAAGTGAAGAAGCAGCTCAAAGGGCGCTACCCGAAACACGAGTGGCGCTGAGTTGGGAAGAAAAGCTTGGATTTCAGATTATTTTTTTTCAAAAAGGTGATCGGTTACCATCCGCTTTTCCGATATGAAATACTCTTTTTAGGGCACCTCCGGAAACCTGCTGTGGAAATGGGGCGCAGAGAAAATTCCCGCTGGCGAGGCGATAAACGCTAAGCTATCTGGTGATAGTTGGCGCTTTAGCAACGAAGACAGCGGGGATTTTATCAAGCTCCAGCCCGGATGAGGTTTTCGGAGGTGCCCTTTATATCCTCACGATTTCTTGCGTCGCATGTACGATCTCGACCGCTGGTGCCGCTACGGTTCTGGGAATCTGAACCGCATCCCTGCTCGGAAGCGATATCGCCGATCGCGTGATCTTATCGGATGAGCTTGCTGCGGATTTCAGTTGGGCCTTGGTCTAGTTTTTTAGGAACGCTGTAGAGCGATCTCAGTAGGCCAGACTTCGGATCGACACCGATCATCAGCGCCGAGACCTTGCTGAACTCCATGAACATCAAGTCGTGGATCTGGTCTCTTTCTGGGGTCAGGCGGAACCAGGTCAATGACGGCGCCTCTTCCAGTTTCTCAGGTGGGTCTGTGTTCTCGACCCTGTATGAGTTGAGGGTGGCGGTGTAGCCATCGATGGCGTCGAGGAACGGCGCCGCCATGCGGATGGCGTACGGCCAGTCCTTGCCGTTCGGCATTGTCGCATCCCGGTTGACCTTGCGATCAGGTTTGCCGGTGACTGAGTAGACGGCCTCGTCCGGGCTGACGACGAATCGTTCGGTTTTCTCTCCAATTTTTAGTTCGTAGATCAGAGTCTTTTTCTGCGGTGCGTAGTCAGCGGTGAATCGCGCTTGTTCGCCAAGGAAACCTTCGATCCGGATCTCGGGGTGGCCGGTGGATGCTCTCTTGCCGAGGGCTGCAAGCTGCTCGGCTGCAGAGGTCTCCTGGTTCGTCTCCTCGAGAAGACTTTCGGGTTCGCAGCTACAAAGAACGATGGCGAACGAGGTCGCGATTAGGAGTCGTGGGTTCATTTTTGGGTTCGGATCGATTTCCCCGAATAGCTTCCACCGTCGACATGGTTGGCGATGAGGTTGAAGTTGTGGCGGATGGCGCCAGATAAGTTGGCGTTGCCGTCACCTGCGTTGCCCGCCAGTCGACCGATGAGGTCCTTGCGTTCCTTGGCTGCCGCGGTGCGTTCGTTCTGCCATTTAAGAATCTCTTCGTCGAGGCGCGAGAATAGGTCGGTGGCGATCTGGGCGGTCGGGCTGGCAATCTTGCGGCCGGCGGCCTCTGCTTCGTCGCGGGCGTTGCGGTCGAGTTCGACGATCTTGGTGTCGTAGGTAAGGCTACCGATTTTCACCTTGGCCTGCGCTGCGATCACGTTTCCTGACTGGTCGAAAGTCATCTCGAGGTGGCAGACACCGGAGCGGCTGCCGCGCACCTGGCCGATCTTGGTCGTGACGTAGATCCCGCCGTCGACTGTCGGGGTGACGGTTGGCTTGTAGGTTTTGTAGGTCGTATCGGCGATCGCGTAACTGGCGGTCTTGCGTTTGGAATCCCAGCCGCCGAGCTTTTCACCGAGGCCTTCGGTGTTGAGGTCGATGGCGTTCGCGCTTGAGAGCGAGAATGCTAATGTGAGTAGGGTAATGGTGTGTTTCATTGCTTTTTTAAAAGGGTTAGATTTAGAAGGACAGGTTGATGCCGCTCAGCCAGGTGACTCCGCGGTAGTTCTCGGCGGCGATGTCGATGGACGAGTGATCCTTCATCGCGGCGAATTCGAGGCCGGTCATGAGTTTCACCCTGTGCCCATAGAGGTAGTAGTTGAGCCCGGCGTAGAACGAGTGGTACTCGTCTCCGCGGATGGTCGAGAGGCTCGGTGCCTGCTGCTCGTAGCGTGGTCGGAGCATGAGCCCGTCGTTGTCGTCGGTGTCGGCGAAGTGGTAGCGGCCGACGAGCTGGAGTTTGTCCTCCACGAGGAAGATGGCCGGCATAATGGTGGCGCCCCAGACATCGACGTCGCCGGTGGCATACATGACGTCGGCGGCGAGGCTGAACGGGCCGTTCTCGAGATAGACGCCGGTGGCAACCGCGTGGCGGTAGCCGGCGACCGAGGTGTTGATGTCGTCGTCGGCATTGTGGATGTAGTCGAAGTGCCAGAACTCGCGGTCGAGCACGTCTTCCAAGTCGGGGTCGCTGAAGTTGTAGGTGGCGCGGGCGTGGTAGAAGAGCCCATCGTTGAAGCCGGTGATGCCATCACTCTTCTCGCCTGAGTAGACGCCGAACTCATAGCTCCAGTTGCCTGATTCGGCATTGATGGCTACGCCGGTGGACTTGGCCGGCATCAGTTGTTCGACCAGCAGCGAGCGCTCAAGGACGGGGAGTTCCCTGGAGTCGGTCGTGTATTCGTAGGAGAATTTCGGCTTCATCTTGCCGACCGAAAGGCTGAGCCCCTCGGTGATTTGCACGGTGGCGTAGAGGGTGTCGATACCGTGGTAGCCAAAGGAATCGTCTACATTCAGCGAGAATTCGTCGACGAGGTTCACCTCACCGCTAATCTCGACGTTGTAGAGGAGCTTCATGGTGGCGCCGAGGCGGGCGCGGCGGTTCTCGTGGAGTTCGGTGTCGCCCTGGTCGGAGTTGATCTCCGCATTGCGCCACTGGTAGTTGCCCTTGAGTTTAAACTCCTGGACCCACGGGTTGTTCTCGTTCTGGTAGATGAGGGGGATCGACCAGATGCTGTCTAGGACGGGTCTACCGGTGTTGTACGGATCATCGAAACTGACGGCCTTCGATGGGTCACCATTGCCGAATGGTGCGTCGTTTGGGTCTGCCGGTTCTGCGATCTCGGTGGGGTTGGGTCTGTTTTTGACTGCGTCGAGCGCGGAGAGTTCGTCCTGCGCGAAGACGGTTGGCGAAAGGGCTAACAAGATTGCTAGTGTGGTTGGTTTGCTTGGTTTCATGTTCGTGTGTTTTGGATGGTGGAGAGTCTGGTGCGGCTAATTGCGCCTGGCTGCGCGTTCGACCTGGCGGATGTAGCGTTCGAGCCCGTCGCTGGTCTTCAGCTCTTGGGCGCGTCTGAGTTTGGGTAGGGCTTCTGCAGCTTTGCCTCGGCGGACGAGCATCTGTCCGTAGCGGAGGTTGGCGTCGTAGGCGGTGTCCTCGACCCTCAGGGCGCGGTCGAAGTAAAATTTCGCCTTGGCGAAATCTTCCTGGCGTTCGTTGTACTGGGCGAGTTCGATGAGGGCGTCGCCATTGAGCGGGTCACGTTCGACGAGTGAGGTGAGGAGGGCTGCTGCCTCTTCGGTCCGATTCTGGGAGCGCAAGACCTTTGCTCTGATCGTGTCCATGGCCACCGACTGATCGGGGTCGAGCGCCGTGGTGTCGTTGATGGATTGGATGTATTTTTCTGCCTCTGCTAGAGCCCCGTAGTCGCTTAGGATCTTCGCTGTTTTTAGGGATCGATCAAAATTGTTGCCGTCCGATTTTTCAGACGCTGCGATGAAGGCGCCGAGCGCCGGGATGAATAAATTCTTGTCGAGGTAGATGTTGCCGAGCAGGTCGAGTGTCCGGTCGGTGGCCTTGTCGAGATGGCGCAGAATTTCAAAATTGGTCGCGGCCTTCAACGGTTTCTCCATGCCTAGGTAGCAATTGGCTTGGAGGTCGATGTAGTTCGCGTTCTCTGGTTCCTCGGTGATGAGGGCATCGAGCATGGTGGCGGCCTCGCTGTAATTGTTCTGCGAGGCGAGGGCGTTCACCAGGCCGGTCTTCCAGTCTTTGTTGTCCGGGTCGAGCAGGAACGCTTGGCGGTAGGCCGCTTCGGCGGCGACAAACTGCTCTTTGTTCATGTAGCAGACCGCGAGCAGGCCAAATGATCGGGCGTCGCTTTCGCCTAGTTGGATCGCTTTCTGCAGCGGTTTGGTTGCCGCCACGAGGTCGTTTTTCTGCACGTGTAGGAGGGCGAGGTTCTTGTGGGCGCGGCGGAATGGGGGGTGTCGCTCGATCGCCATGTTGAAGGCTTTCTCCGCGGCGGGGAGGTTGCCCTCTTGGAAATAGAGGCTGCCGAGGATGAAGATTAGCGCTGGGCTGCTCTCGCTATGCAAAGATTGCAAGAGTCGCGCCGCGGCAGCTTTGCGGTCGGTCTGCATGAGTTCACCGATATCGGCGAGCATCGTATTCTCCTCTTCGGATACCTTGGGTTCGACCTGTGGGAGGGCTCCGTAGCTACCGACGAAGCTCTTGATGAACTCCGGGTCTTTGAAGAACGACTGGTCTACTTTGATGCCCTGCTGGGCGATCGCAGTAAGAGGTAGGAAAATGATTAGTAGGAGTTGTCTCACTAGCGCGGTTTGAGTTTAAAATTGATCGGGACGACGAAGCGGCTCTTGACTTTCTTGCCGTTCTTGATGCCCGGTTTGAATTTCCATTTCGAGACAGCATCAATGGCTGCCTTGTTGAATTTGGCGTTGGTGGTCTTCTTGACTTTGACCTTGGTGACGAGGCCGCGTTCGTCGACGACGAACTCGAGGGTGACATTGCCGGTGGCGCCGGCGCTGCGGAGGTTGGATGGGTAGCGGGGTGGGATCTTCGAAACTGCCTCGGGTTTCTCGTCGAGGTCGTCGCTGTCAAACAGGTCGCTGACGCCGAGGTCGTCCGAGTCGACGGCGAATGATGCGAGCGACGAATCGATGACGAAGCCGCCGCCGGTGCCGCTGGCGATATTCCCGAGGTTGGGCAGCGCGAGGTCGATGCTCGGAGGGGCGTCCTCAGCCATCTCGGGTGGCTCGTCGGGTTCCTCTTCCTCCTCTGGGGGAGGTGGCGGAGGAGGCGGCGGAGGAGGCGGTGGTGGTGGGGCGAAGTCGGCCTCCTCGATGGATTTGGTGGACTTGGTGATGTTGTCGAGGAGCTGGCTGAGCGGGATGAGCATGAACAGGCCGCCGGTGATCACGATGGCGCCGATCATGCCGAAGAATGCGCCGAAGCGACCCTTTTTGACGTTGTAGTAACGTG
>JBLHKE010000591.1:0-5083 GCA_047619485.1 Verrucomicrobiales bacterium
ACAGCGCCCACCAGAACGGCCCCAAGCTCGCCGCGCTGGCCGGCGGCGGCTTCGCCATCGGATGGGAGAACGGCACCGCCTCCAGCTCGAGTAGCGCGATCGTCGACTCCTACGTGCGCGTCTACAACAACTCCGGCGTCGCGGTGTCCTTGCCGGTGCTCGTCAACGACGCCGCCTCGACGACGGTGGATCTGCAGCAGGAGATCGACTCGATCGTGCCCCTGCAGAACGGCAACTTCTTCGCCAACCTGCGCCACGACGAGCGCGGCGCCTCCCCCAACCAGGACGACAACCTCATCCAGCTGTTTGAGGGGCCTCCAGTGGCATCGCCCGGTACGACGGTCGCGTCAATCGCACGCAAGGACGGGAACCCAACAAACGCCGGAACCGTGCGTTGGGACGTGACCTTCGCGGCCTCCGTGACCAATGTTTCAAGCAGCAACTTCGCGCTCGCGCAGAGCGGCGTGAGCGGCGCTTTGGTCACAGGCGTCACAGGGTCAGGTATTGGCTGGGTAGTGACCGCTAGCACTGGCAGCGGCAGCGGCACCCTCGGGCTGAACCTCGCCAACAACACGGGAATCGCCCCCACCGTCTCTAACGCCCCCTTTACCGGCGACGTCTACACCATCGACAAGACTCCCCCAGTGCTGACGGTAGTCGGTTCCCTAGTGATTGGTCTCGAATGCGGTGTCGACACTTGGACTGATCCCGGCTCCTCAGCCGTCGATGCCGTCGATGGAACCGTCACCGTGATGATCGGCGGGGATACAGTCGACGCTTCGACCTCTGGCACATATAATGTAACCTACAATACGTCCGACTCCGTCGGCAATTCCGCCACTCAGGTCACTCGGGTCGTCACCGTCTCCGACACTTCCGCTCCTGTGATCACCTTGACTGCGCCGAACCCGGTCACCATCGAGTGCAGTGTCGACACCTATTCTGAACCTGGATTTAGCGCTTCCGACCTCTGCGACGGCAACCTCACCAGTTCAGTGATCGTCGCTGGAGATACGGTCAACGCGAGCATGACCGGAATCTACAACGTCACCTACAATGTCATGGATGTGGCTGGCAACGCCGCGATGCAAGTCGTCCGCGTGGTCAACGTCGTCGATACGACAGCACCTGTGATCACCTTAACTGCGCCGAATCCGGTCACCATCGAGTGCAGCGTCGACACCTATTCCGAGCCTGGCTTCAGCGCTACCGACCTCTGCGACGGCAACCTCGCCGGTTCCGTTGCCGTCGCCGGAGATACCGTCGACGAGAGCACGACCGGAACCTATAACATCACCTACAATGTCATGGATGCGGCCGGCAACGCCGCGACGCAGGCCGTCCGCGTGGTCAACGTCGTCGATACCCTTCCTCCCGTGATCAGCGGTTCAACCAAGGACATCGTCGTCTCCGCGCCCGCCAACACCTCGAGTGACCCCATTTCATACACCTTTACAGCAAGCGACATCTGCGACCCTTCCGTCCCAGTGGTCTGTGTGCCCCCGTCTGGGTCTACTTTCCCGATCGGCGTCAATCTCGTAACCTGCACAGCAACCGACAGTTCGAGCAACACCGTTGCTGTAAATTTTAACGTCATCGTGCTCGAGATCGCAGTCACCCCTCACACGCGAATTCTCGATGCAGTCGCCCTGCGCGGCGACACCCCGGCCGGGGCGCCAGCAACGCTCTTGAGCATCAACCGTGGCTTCTTGAACAACAGTGGCACCATCTTGTTCTCCTCGTCCTTATCCGGGGGGGGGGAAGGTGTGTTCCTCGGCCCTGTCGCCGGTCCTCATTCTGCGATTGCGATCAAAGGAACCCCGTCCGGATCCGGTGCCTTTGGTAACTTCGACAACCTAACGCTCAACGATTCTGACGACGCGGGATTCCAATCCCGGCTGGTCACCGGCCCCGCTCACTACCTGGACGGTGCCGCCAGCGCCGCAGCGGCGCAGGGTCTCATCGCCGCCGCGGTTCCTGGAAGTCCGATCTACCGCTCGCTGCAGAAACCTGCCCTCGCCGCGAATGGCGATTTGCTGACTCGTGCAAACTTGGTCATTGGCTCTGGTGCCGGCGTCACCTCGGCAGACGACACGGTCACCACCAGCAGCAGTGGGGCGCTAATCGCCCGCGAGGGTGATGCCACCAGCATTGGTGGCGGAGTGCTCTACTCTGGACTGAGCAATCGGATCGTGGCTAGTGAGAACAACAACCACTACGCCTTTAGTTCCAACCTCAAGCCGGTTAGTTCCTTAACGAACTCAGCTTTGTTCGTGGACGTCCTCAGCGCCCCAAATCCAGCTGCCGTCGTCCGTGAAGGCGATTCTGCTGACGGCACTCCTGGAGTGTTCAGCAGCTTCCTAGGAGAGGCGGTGAACAGTGATGGCGAGGTCGCCTTGCGCGGCACTGCCAGAGGCGCAGGTATCAGTTCCACGAACAACGAAGGAATCTGGACAAACTCCGGCAACACCGGAGCGGCTCCGTTCCTAGTGGCCCGCGAGGGTGATGACGTTCCTTGCTTGCCAGCTGCGTTTCTCGGCCTGGTGGCATTCGACCGCTTCACGACGATTGCGATCGCCGACGACGGTTCAGTTTGCTTCTTCGCCTACCTGAAGAACGCGACCGCGGCTCCTGTTGTGAACTCCACCAGCGACGGCAGCATCTGGCGCTGGACAAGCACCGGGCTTCACCTCATCGCCCGTGAGGGAGTTCTAGCGAACAATACTGACGGTGCGCTAATCGGGCGTCTCAATACCTTCGCTTGCAGCAGCACCGGAATTGTCTACCAAGTCGAGTATGTGCAGAACGCCGGCGACACGACCACCGCAAACCGGGACGGGATCTACCTCGACCGAGGACTCGTGGATCCAGCGCCTGAGCTGATCCTCCGCCGTGGGGACAAGTTCGACCTGATGGGCATCAGCCGCACGGTGAGCTCGCTGAAAATCAGCACCGAGGAGAACACCGGTGGAGGCACCGGCGGCTACGGAAGAGCGATCAACGATATGGGTTCAGTGCTGCTGAACCTTAGCCTGTCAGGTAACCTGTCCGGTATCTTCATCCTCAGCCCAGGACCATAAGTACATGGCGGATCCGATCCGCTTCGATCGGGGCTGCTCCCCGTAAGGTCAAAATACTCAGCCGAACCCGGACACGCTGCTATTTCAGTGCTGGACATCAAACCCAGCCCCCCGATCTCAGCAGTTTCGGCGGTCGCACAATCCTGTTCTCCACGTGGAGATTCTTCGAAGATCGGCGCCGTTTCCGGTGTCAGGCTTCATGACCTTCATCCTCCGCCCCTGGCAGCTGTTCTTCCTAATATTGTCTGGAATTGTAAACCGCAGGTAGTAGGAGATCATCGAGTTCCAGAACGCCCAGATCCGGATCCTGATGGACAGAATTGGCCGCAAGCGCATCCTCCTCACCGACGAACAACGACGGGTTCTGGCAGTCAAAGCAAAGACTCTCGGTCGGGAGGCTGGAGGTATCCTTTGCCGAGAGCGCCTCGGCGGCATGTTGAGATACTAATTACCGCAAAGCGGCGTAGGGCCGTCCAAGTGTGGCCGATCATGGGGCGCGGGGTGGGGGATCGGTCTGTCCCGAATCCAGGGCCAACCCTGTCGTTCGCTGATTTTCTGCGGCCTGCCAGCCTACACAGCAATAAACGAGCCTGTCTTCGGCTCAAATATTGTCGGTCTGCCTCAACATCCATACCGGGATCAAGGCCGCATCCTGTCGTCCGAGTATTTTGACCTTACGACCTCGCTCCTGTAAGCCTTCCTCGCGGCGACCAAGCAGGTTCAAGAATTTTGCGAGAAGGAAGGTCGTGTTGCCACCGAGTAGGCGTTATCCGATGACAATGGGGACGGGCTCGGCACGCCGGCCGATCATGCTTGAGCAGCAAGAGAACGGCTCTTTGTTGGTCGATTGGGAATCTTGCGTCGGTTACTGTGAGATCTCGTGGGAAGATCTGCCCAAGTCGCCACCGGGAAAGGCCTCGCTGATGAGGGTGGAGATATCTTCGGCAGATGAGTACCGCAACGGCTTCAACCAGGATGAGTGGCGGTGTTTTCGGCTGCGGGACCTGGACTGGAAACACAGCGTGTTCGGATACGAGCGCAAGGTCGGCTTGGGTTCTCCAGCGTTTTATTTAGGGGGTGGCCGAATGCCGGTGATCGTCCGGGTGGCGAGGCCCGATGATCCCGAGGCCGCAGAAGATCAGGTCGTGATCACCGAGATGGTCGCACGGGGATGGTTTGATTCGGAACCGGCGGGCACGCTTTTCCTGCACGTCCCGTGGACGGATCAGCGGATCGATTTCGAACTTCCGGCAGGGGTGGTTGCTGCAAAATTGGACACGGCGGAGCTGCTGCAACTCGAATTGCGCTTCGGTGAGGCGCCGACTGGCGAGCGTTTGCCGACGCGGGCGGATCCGAGGTTCGTCGGCCTCTGGGATCCGCAGGCCTCAGGTAGTCCGTTTTCCGCCATGGGCGAACGCTGCGAGGTAATCTTTTCTAACAAATCGGGAGCCGAGGTGCTGCTGTTTAACACGCTCACCACTGCGGATTTGGTTGCTGGCGTTAACCGGGCGACTGTGATCGGGCGCAAAGACGGCGATCGGATCATCGCCGAGGAGATCCACGTGCGACCGGTCGGCGATCAGACCCTAGGCGATGACCCGGATCTGCCGCGCTACCTTTTCATCTGCGACTCCTTCTCGAGTTTCTACTCCACCAGTCTCCACAGCCAACTGGCTGGGAAGTTCAATGTCCACCACCCGCCGATGGACTGCGGCTCGTCGGTGGTTGGCAAGGCGAACATCACGGAGTGGCTCGGCTTGCACGCTGAGCGTGGCAAGCAGTGGGATGTGATCAGCTTCAACTTCGGGCTCGAGGATCACCGCACCGAGAAGAAAGAGTTTGAGGCGAATCTCAATGCGGTGATCGCCGAGTTGAAGAACACCGGGGCAAAATTGATCTGGGTGACAAGCTGCCCGAACCGGAGCTTTCCGGTTGCCGTCGGGGACGGCGGACTCATGGGCCGCGGGGCGGGGCAAGCGAGTGAGCGTTTGGACAAGTGGGCG
>JBLHKE010000592.1:0-5083 GCA_047619485.1 Verrucomicrobiales bacterium
GCGGATTCGCTTGCTGCCAAGCTGTTCCCTGAGTACCCGGTTCTCTTCACTCAAGTAATCGATCGCGTCCTCGTGCTGGCGGTTGAGCCAACCCGCCGTGGTCAGGATAAGGAACTGTAGCGCTTGGGACATCCGGCGAGCCTACCTGATACGCCGCGACTGGAGAAGGCCTGGTTCCAAGGGGGCTTGTCCCTTCGGCTTATTAATTGCACCATACGCCCTCCTGCTTCCCGTCCTTGCTGTAGCCAAGCGACTTTAGTTTCCCATTGTCGTGCATTCTCTTGGCCCATCCGGTGTATGGGGTCTGGCTGCCCGGGGCGTAAAACAATTTCTCACCTTCTGGGCCGCGCTCTTCGAGAGTGTCCCGCAGTATTGCCTCCCCGAGAATCTTCTTGAGAACCTCGGGCTTTGAGAAGTCGGGCCGCTCCTCACCCAGCGCATCTGTGTTGCTCGCGAACATCATCAGCACCAGCCCGACGATCACTCCAATATTGGTTTTCATGCCGCCACCATGGCAGCGCCACCCGCGCTAGCAAACCCAGAAATTCTTGCCTGCTGCGACCGTGCCGCTCATGCCAACTCCTCCAGCGCCAGCCATACGCCGTCGTGGTTGCCCTGCTTCCAGAATTTTTCGGCTTCTGCTAGGGTGTCCATCAACTCAGGTGCCGCTCCACAGGCAGTCTCCGCTCGTACCTCGCTGCGCCAAGCCTGCTCCACTGACCGTTCTGCTCATGGCTAACCTGGAGCCAGAACAGCCCGAAAGCCGAAGCCGTTGCCGTAGCCGGCGTAGCCCGGGCCACTGAAGCCGCGGAAGGCACTGCGCGCGTAGTCGGCGTTGAAGTACCAGCTGCCGCCGCGGCACACGCGGCCGGAGCCCTCTCCTAACAGCGGATCTCTGCCCCCAGGTAACTTGACAACATAATAGTCCTCGCACCACTCAAACACGTTGCCGTGCATGTCATGCAGGCCCCACGGATTTGGCTTCTTGGTTCTGACCGGATGGATATGCTGTTCGCTGTTGTTACTAAACCAAACGTAATCCGTCAATTCTTTGTCGTCATCGCCAAAGCAGAAAGCAGTCGTCGTCCCGGCTCGGCATGCCCGCTCCCACTGCGCCTCGCTCGGCAGGCTCCACTTCCAGCCCGCTGGCGGCTTCACCGTCTCGTTGAGCTTAGACACATACGCCTGCGCGTCATCCCAGCTCACCGTCTCCACCGGCAGGCGCTCCCCTTTGAACTTGCTCGGGTTGGTCCCCATCAGCGCCACCCACTGCGCCTGGGTGCATTCGGTCTCCGCCATCCAGTAGTGGGAACTCAACTCCACCTCCACTTGGTCCTCGTTGTCGAGCCGATTCTCCTCTCCCGCCGGACTCCCCATGGTGAACTTCCCGCCGGGGCAGTATTTCATCACCAGCGTCTCCCCGTTCGGAAGGTCGATGCTCACGCTCTCGCCTATCGCCCCACTGCCGAGCTCCGGCATCCCCCGCCAGGTCGAAACGAGAATACCGGCGCAGATCACGAGGAGCGAAACGATTGCAATCTTGAATTTCATGCTGCGATCCTCCCAGATCCCGCCGCCGTTGTCGATTCCTCTATGGCCTGCCTGCCGCGCCTCGGGAGCACCGGATGGCGCAGCATGACAGCCCTCTTCAAAGTCCTCTACTACCTCGCGCTGCCCGCGGCGTTGGTGTTCCTGCTCTGGCTTGGGTTTTTCATCTGAACCTCAAGCGCGGTCGTGGTCGCCCTGCTTCCAGAGTTGTTCGCGAACTGGGATCGCTGAAGTGAAGATTGGTCAAGCCTAGAACGGCGTAGGGTGGAATTAATCAGCCGAAGCTCCAAGAGCCCTTAGAACCAGGCCTTTTCCCGTCGCGGAAAATCACCCGGGCGTTCGGGCAAATCCTGAAGAGCGGCGCCGTGACGCCTATCAAGCTGCCGCCGAGAAGTCCGAACTTGAACGCATTCGCGGAGCGCTTCGTCAGGTCGATCAAAGAGGAGTGCCTGGGTCGCGTGGTCGTGCTTGGAGAACACCACCTGCGCCTCCTAGTCCGCGAGTACGTCGAGCACTACCACCGCGAGAGGAACCATCAAAGGCTCGGCAACCGGCTGTTATCAGAACCACCACCATGACCGGACTTGGACGCCGACGTGCAGAGGCGCAAACGCGTCGGCGGGCTGCTAAACTACTACCACCGTGAGGCCGCGTGAGGGTTCGGCCGATTAAATACACCATACGGGGTCGCCAGTTCGATGGCGAAGAGCACGTGGTAGCGAACGAGCGACCGCCCCAGCCAGAGTTCGACCCTGAACATGTCCGCGGCCGCTATGACGTCCCAGTGAGCCTTGAGGAAGGTCTTCCACGACATCCCCCTGCGAGGAGCAGGCTCGATCCCATGCTCCCTGTTGACCCAATAGGCAAGGGCGGACAGCACCATCAGCTTTCACTAAAACTATCGATCTCTAGGTTTGAATGACAGCCTCAGACTAGAATCGGAGAATGGGCTCGTGATCAGTTTGGAGCTGACCCGCACTGTTCTTGATGACTGGATCAGGATCCGGAGCGGGCAAACAAAAATAGAATCGGCACCCCCCAGACTTACTGTCTAGGACTCCGGTTTCACCACTCATTTGCTCCGTGATTTTGCGTACGATTACCAAACCAAGACCGATTCCTTTGGCCTTGTCGGGGTGCAAGCGGGTGAAAGGCGTAAATAGTTCTTCCTTCTGCTTTGCTAGGAGTCCTGCTCCATTGTCGTCAACCCAAAAACGAATCATTCCTGTTCCAAGGTCATCCGCGCCAAGGTGAATCTCAGGAATACTGCCGCCGTATTTAATCGCGTTTGAGAGATAGTTTGTCCAGAGGCGCTGAATCCATACCGCATTACCAATTGCGCTGGGGAGGTCGGAAGGCCGATGGATCTTGGCTCCCGAGCTTTCGATCTTTGGAGCAAGTGCCCTGATAGCCGCATCGAGAGGCTGCATCATCTCGACCGCGGAGAGGTGTTGGCTGTTGTCCTCGCAAGTCGACAGGAGTAGCAACGACTCGACTATCTCGTGGATCCTGCGCACACCGGTGTTTACGATCCCAGCACACTCTCTCGTGTCCACGTCCAGATTTTGCGTGGCGACGATGATTTCACTGAATCCGAGTGCCGAAGTGATCGGGTTACGCAAGTCGTGGGCGAGAGCCTTCGCAAACAGATCGAGCCGCTCGTTCTTGTCCTCGAGGTCAGCGATTTTCACGTCGAGTTGACTCCTGAGCCGCCTCAGTTCGAGATGGGTTTCCATACGCGCTATTAGCTCCTCGGTTTGGAATGGCTTAGTTATATAATCAACCGCGCCGAGATTTAGCCCACGTACGATCTCGTCCGTCTTTGCGAGGGCTGTCACGAATATGACAGGGATCTCGCAAGTTTCCGGATTATCGCGCAGGGCGCGGCAAACCTCAAAGCCATCGGTGCCCGGCATGTTGACATCGAGAAGTATGATGTCTGGAGCCTGTTCGTCCACCGCCCTTAGAGCGCGCGCACCAGAAAGCGCGACCTGGATAGTGTATTCTTCAGAGAGCATCTCCGCGAGAAGTTTGAGATTCTCCGGTTTGTCGTCTACGAGCAGTACCCGACAAGAGTTGGGTGTCTGGCTATCGGGGGGCGTTGTTTGCATCTTGGTTATCCATCATGGATTTTATTAGCTCCTCCATCTCATCGTAGCGAAATTCTCCCGCAAGTTTGGCGAGGCGAGTGGCAGTCGCAGGATCTTTCCGTTCGATCTGTTGCAGGCTTTCTTTTACTCCCTGAAATTCGAGCCCGGAACAGGCGATCGCCAATTTCTCTAGAGATTCGCGGCTAGCCAAGTGTGTCTCAGGAATCAAATTTTCAATCTCACCGTTCGCGTCAGGTTGACTATTGATCGCCTCACTAACCGCAGCTTCATTGCCACGGTCAAGGACTTCGACAGGGACGGTCACAGTGAAGGTTGTTCCTTTTCCTATCACGCTCTCCAGCTGGATATCTCCTCCCAACAAATCGATGAAACGCTTGCAGATAGCCAGCCCGAGCCCAGCTCCTTCGTGCTGAGTTTTCTCTGAATCTCCACGCTCAAAGGGCATGAAGACCTGATCTTGGTGTTCTTCCCGGATCCCTGGACCAGTGTCGCTCACCACGAACTCCAGACCCCCGTCGTTGGTCCAAGTAGCGTGTACGCCGACAATCCCCTCTTCGGTGAATTTGATGGCGTTGCCGACAAGGTTAAATATGATCTGACGGATCTTACGCACGTCTGACTTTACGGCCGTGAGGGAAGAGTTTAATGAGACACGATATTCTAAGCCTTTGTCCTCGGCTCTCTGTCTGAACATGTCCTCGATCTCGACCAAGATGGCTCGCAAATCGAATGCTGTTAGATGGACGCCTGTCGATCCCGACTCGATTTTGGACATATCGAGGAGGTCGTTCATAAGGTCGAGGAGGTAATGGCCACTCCTCCTGATGATACCGAGTCGCTCGAGTTGATTCTCGGTTGCATCAGGGGCTTTCGCCATCAGGTCGGCGAACCCCAGCACCGTGTTGAGCGGAGTTCGCAGCTCGTGACTCATGTTGGCAAGGAATGTCGACTTGGTAAGGTTGCCTTGTTCTGCAAGGTCACACGCCTCTGTCAGAGCCACACTCTGCTCTTTGAGCTTCTCAGCAAGTACTTTCGACTCAGCAAGTGAGATCCGCTGTGTCTGGTTGAGGTGCATCAGATCTATCAGCGGGTCATGCGTAGCGAAATCTGACGAACGCAGACCGAGGCTAGTGAGCCCCGACTGATCGGCGATCCAGGGCCCGCCAAGGAATAGGATCACGTCCTCAGTGTCCGATGCGACAAACTCCCCCCTGAACGCGATCTCTTGCGGCTGAAAATCGAGCACGAACAGCTGTTTGTAGATGAGCGCTTCGGTGCCCAGCTCAACGTTGAAAGGGTAGCGAACTTTGAGGAAGAGATCGAATTGTTTCCCCAGCGGGTCTCGGCCGCACAGCTTCTCAAAGCTCCGCCCACACTGGACGATCACAAGATCGGCATCTAGCGCAACATGGAACGGGAAAGCC
>JBLHKE010000593.1:0-5079 GCA_047619485.1 Verrucomicrobiales bacterium
GCTGGTCGCTTGTTACGTCATCACCCACTTTGGGGATTTCCGAATAGGCAACACCGCGCACCTATCAGGCCTCCTATTCGGCTGCGCGGTTGCAGGCGTCAGGATGGGGCGTTCCCGGGCTCCAGCGGCGATCGCCGGTCTCCTGCTGTTGGTCCTGGGCGCTGTTATCCCGCTATTTTGGTCTCCTTGGTCGATCCCCTGGCTGAGCGAACAGGCGTACGCTGCCCACTCCGCCAAGGAATACAACATCGCCCTCGACTACTACTCACAAATCCTCGAGCGCGAGAAGGACAACGCCTGGGCATTGCAACACCGGGGCTACATCTACCAGGCTCTCGATGAGCCGTCGAAGGCCGCTACCGACCTGCGACGCGCGTTCGAGCTAGAACCCTCGCTCGAGAAAACACCCTAACACTTCGGCGGGTTACGCCCGATCATCGGATACTGCTCCAGCTCGATCACCTGCCCGCTGATCGGTCCAAAATCGTCGCTGAGGAAGTGCACGACCGTCGAGGCGATTTCCGCAGGTTTGAGGATCCGCCCGCTCGGCGCACTGATCGGATCTAGCTTCTCGAACCAATCAGCATCCATCCCCTCCTCTACCTTCTTGCGCCTCTCCCCCTCGCTCAGCACCCAGCCCGGATTGATCTGGTTGACGCGCACGCCGTGCTCGCGGTTGAGCGTGTCGCCCAGGTTGCGGGTCAAGGTCATCAAAGCGCCCTTCGAAGCACTGTAGGCGACAAAGCTCGGTTCGCCGCAGTAGCCGTTCACCGAACCGATGTTCACCACTGCGCCGCCGCTCGAAGAAAGATGAGGCAGCGCAGCGCGGATGATCAACATCGGCGCGCGGACATTGATCGCCATCACCGAGTCCCAAAAGGCCGCGTCAGTGTCCTCGAGGAGGTTGCGCCACGAGACGCCCGCATTGTTCACCAGCCCGTCTAGTCTTCCAAAAGCAGACACCGCCGCATCGACCAACGCGGTGCAGTGGGCAGGATCCGAAACATCCCCGACAGAATACGGCATGCCCAGATCGTTCGCCACCGCCGCCGTCATGTCCGCCTCGATCCCGTGCACGAGAACCTTGGCTCCCTCGGCGACAGCCGCGCGTGCGATGGCCTCGCCAATCCCGGTGGAACTGCCCGTCACGATCAGCGCTTTGTCTTTTAATCTCATCGCTAGATCCTAATTCAGATTGAGGCGCTCGATCCAAACATTTCTAAAGCGCACGGCCGCCCCATGATCTTGGAGCCTCAGAGGCTCCTGCGTGTCGGCCTCCGGCTTTCCTGAGCCAGTCTTATCAGGGATCGGCACATCATCGTGGATCAACTGCCCGTTGAGGTAAACCGTCAGCCTCGCATTCTCGGTTTTCTCAGCCCCATCCCAGCGCGCGGCGCGAAATACGATGTCATAGACTTGCCACTCTCCCGCAGGCAGGCTCGCGTTCACGTCCGGCTCACGCTCGGTGTAGAGCGCTCCGCAGGACTCATCGCCAGCCTTGCGCCCGTGTGAATTCAGGATCTGTAATTCGTAGCGCCGCTGGATGTAAACCCCACTGTTGCCATCAGTCTTCCACTCCGTGCTAGGCATCGCGGGCACGTTGAATTCAACGTGAATCTGGCAGTCCGCAAATTTCTCGCGCGTACGCAGATTACCCGTTCCTGGAACGATCTCCAGCACCCCACCTTTCCAAATCCACCCCAGTCCGCTCTTATCCCGCTCGTTCACCCACGCCTCCGCGCCGAGGACCTGCGCCGCCAGCGGGGCAGCCATCCCGATTGTCGCCCCCCCGCTCATCACCCCTCGAGTCTTGCCAGCCCCAGCATCGTCCGGCTCAGAACATCCGCTTAAAAACGTCCCGAGAACCAATGACAATAGCGCAAATCTCATTTATCCCCCTTGTCCGTCTTCGCGGGATCGGGCGACTTCTGCGGAGCCACCTCGGGAGTGCGCGCACCACCTTCGCCAATGTAGTCCCTAGGTTTCCGGAGTGGCTTGAGCCCGTCAATCACTCGGCCAGGGATGCCGAACTCGGCGATCTCTCCTTCACTAAGAGTCGTTGACCGGCTGACCACTTTGAACTTGATGGTCGCGCCCGCCTTCGGGTATTCGACCTCCATCCTTTCGATCCAACCTGCCTCTGTCGCAAAGCCAGCCTTCACCTTCATCCCCGCGTTGAACTCAGCCTGCAGGACATTTGCTACGCCGGGAGCCGGTCGCAGACTGAACCACACCAACCCATCAGGATCAGGCTCTTTGTTCAGTCGCTTCGACCTGGCGAACTCCCGACTCAACGCCTCGTAGCCGTGCATCGCATCCGCAAAGATGCCGGGAAATTCCAAAGCCAGTGGCAGCCGCCACGGGTTGGGCAATGCCTGCGAGGCCGCCACGCGCTCGACGCGGAAAACCGGCTCAGCCCCCTCCTCCGCAGCGCGAAGGTCGACCCACTTGGCGGCGCGCCCCGCATCGCTATCGACGATCACCTTGCGCGTCGCCCCATCGACAAAAATCGAGTTGCTGATTAGTCGCACGCGGTTCTCAGCCTTGTCATAGCGCAGGTCGATCACCATCGACTTCGGCAAGGCCTTGAGTTCCTTACCGACTAGCTCGCCCTCGATCATCAGCTTGAGTTGCTTGTGCTTTTTGCACGGCTCGCCGATCTCAAGAATGAGGTCGCGGACGGTCTTGGGCGGGCCAGCAGCAACCGCGTCATCAGCAACTAGCACCGATGGAAGCAGGGCCGAGACAACGATGGTTGCCACGACCAAAAAATGGGGAGTCACTCGGTAGATCATGGGCTGAACCTGCCATACATAGGACGGACTATCAACGCCAGTTGCGCCCGTTTCCGGTGGTTCTGCGGCGAAAAACAGGTTAGCCTTGGCCTCAGGAGGAGCCACCCAATGAAAAACTACATCGTCGAACAGCTGGATGAGATCCCACCCGTCCCCTGCCCGTGCGGCCAGGCTCGCCGCGCGTTCGGGACGAAGGGAAGCGAGGTCGCCTCAGCCCACCTAGTGGACATCATCACCGAGGCCAAGCTGCACTACCACAAGAAGATGCACGAGATCTACATCGTCCTCGAGGGCGAGGGCTACATGGAACTCGACGGCGAGAGAGTTCCCATCAAGCCGATGAGTTCCATCTTCATCAAACCCGGCTGCCGCCACCGCGCCGTAGGCGATCTGAAAATCATCAATATCCCGATCCCCGCCTTCGATCCCGAAGACGAGTGGTTCGACTAACAGAATCCCCGAACACTAATTGATACCGTGCTAAACCGAAATTTCCTAGCTGCCCTCATCCTGCTACTGCCCCTACCGTGCAGTGCCAACGTACTCAACCACAAGGCCAAAACCATCGACGGCGACGAGTTCAACCTCGCTGAAAAATACAAGGGCAAGGTCGTAATGATCGTCAACGTCGCGAGCAAATGCGGATACACGCCGCAGTATGAGCAACTGCAGAAGATGCACGAGATCTTTGCCGACAAAGGGCTGTGCATCGTCGGCTTCCCATCCAACGACTTCGGTGATCAGGAACCCGGTGATGACGCTGCGATTAAAAAATTCTGCACAAAGAATTTCGGCGTCACCTTCGACATGATGTCCAAGCTGCAGGTGAAGTCTGGCGACGGACAGCACCCCTTGTTCAAACAACTCGCCGCCGACGAACGTTTCCCTGGTGAGATTAGCTGGAATTTCGAGAAGTTCGTCATCGGCCGCGATGGCAAACTAGCCAACCGCTTCCGCAGCAAGACCGGACCGGGAAACCCGAGCGTGGTCAACGCCGTCCGCTACGAGCTCGCCACCCCAGAGGAGCGTAAGGCGATCGATCCGCCTGCACTGCTAGAATACAAAGGCCGCGAGCTCGCCCAGACAATGCACTGGCGCGGCGCCGAGTGGTTGATGCGCGAGATGCGTGAGAAGGAGGAGAAAACTTCTGAAATGATGAAGAATCTCGGTATCAAGCCAGGCATGAACGTCGCCGACATCGGCAGCGGCAATGGCTACCACACACTCAAAATGGCCAAGCTCATCGGCGCAGAGGCCAAGGCCTACGCCGTCGACATCCAGCCAGAGATGTTGGAAATGCTCGAGGAGCGCGCCGAGAAAGCCGGCATCGAGAACGTTGTCAGCGTCCACAATAGTTTCTGGGACGCGAAGCTCCCCGAAGACAGCATCGATCTCGCCCTGATGGTCGACGTCTACCATGAATTCTCACACCCGGAACAAATGCTAGCGAGTCTCCACAGATCCCTCAAAACCGGTGGCCGCATCGCGCTGGTCGAATTCCGCATGGAAGACAAGAAGGTGCCGATCAAGCTGCTCCACAAGATGTCGAAGGAACAGATCATGAAAGAGTTTCCCGCCAACGGCTTCAAGCTAGTTGGCTCCTACGACGAACTGCCATGGCAACACCTGATGTTCTTCGAAAAGGTAGAGACCGAATAGCAAAGTAGCGAAGCATGCAAGAGCAGCCAACGAAAGCATCGATCGCCAGAGCCGCATGGTGGTGGTCACTCCCAGCCATGCCGCTTTTCTATCTCATGGTAGCCGTCCCGCTCATGGCTCGGACCATCTCTCCCGGCGGAGCCCTCGATCCCATGCTGCAGCTGTTTTTCGCTCCTGCGGGTTGGGTCTACGATCACTTAGAGCCATACCATCAATTCATCGATTGGTGCATTGGCTGATGGCATCACAAGGAGCGTGGGCGTCTCGCCCGCAGCAGGCACCACAGGCGATGGCGTAACTTCGATTTGCAATCGAAGCCCAATGCCTAAGCCGCTCAGCCCGACGGCTCCGATTGCAAATCACAGTCATCCCGTAGCCACCGTTTCCAGTTCCTTCCGTCGCTGTAGCCGAGGAAACTGCGGGCTTATATCTTCAGTATTCAATGTCTGCTTGATTGCTTAGAGAACAACTCGATGCCCCAGCTCGATTTATACCGCTCGCAGGGCGAGCCCACCGCCGACGACGCAAACCGATTGATCCAGATCCATAAATCAGATCGCCGAGCCGCGCCCCGAAAAGCCGAAGAAAAGGCTTGCAATTACCAAGCATATGTCCAGTATACATG
>JBLHKE010000594.1:0-5074 GCA_047619485.1 Verrucomicrobiales bacterium
GACGACGTGCCGGACGGCGCCCCTACCGTGCACCTCAAGGGATTCTGGCTAGAGGACTCGCATTCGATTTCGAATTCGCTGCGCTGGGGACCGGACGGCTGGCTGTACGGGGCGCAGGGTTCAACCGTTTCCGCCGACATCGTCATCGTCGGCAAGAATGATGGTGCTGAGCCAATCCACACTCAGGGGCAGCAAATTTGGCGCTATCATCCGGAGCGGCGTGTTTTTGAAACGTATGCCGAGGGAGGCGGAAACGCTTTCGGCTGTGAGATCGATAAGAAGGGACGCGTATTCTCCGGGCACAACGGCAGCAATACCCGCGGGTTCCACTACGCCCAAGGCGCTTACCTACAAAAAACTTTTGGCAAACACGGCTCGCTTTCGAACCCGTACGCCTTCGGATACTTCCCCCAGATGCCCCACCCAAATGTGGCCAGGTTCACACACAACTTCATCGTCTATGAAGGTGGCTCGCTGCCGGAAAAATATAACGGTAAAATCATCGGTATCGATCCGATGAACCGTTACTTACCTGTCGCCGAACGCGACGTGGACGGGTCGACATTTAAAACCAGAGATGTCACAGCCGCGATCGAGAAAGGTGGTGACCCATGGTTCCGCCCGGTTGATATCAAGCACGGTCCCGATGGGGCAATTTACATCGCCGATTGGTACGATGCCCAGGTAAACCACTACCGGAACCACGAGGGCAAGATCGACAAAGAGACTGGTCGTATCTATCGCATCCGGGCTGCCGATGGCTACCGGGCGACAAAAGCGTTCGATCTCACCAAGAAGTCGACGTCGGAGCTGATCGATTTACTCAAGCACCCAAACCGTTGGTATCGCGAACAAGCGCGCAGGCTCGTCGGCGAACGCAGCGACGTCACTGCGATCGGAACACTGAAAATGGCAGTCCTCAACGCTGATGCACAAGTGGCGTTGGAGTCACTCTGGGCGCTAAACTTGAGCGGCGGATTTGATGAGGATTTCGCACAACAAGCGCTCGATCACACCGACCCGTATGTGCGCACGTGGACAGTGCGCTTGCTAGCAGACAACAACACGGTATCTGGGACTACCGCTGAAAAACTTGCCTCTCTGGCTTTGAGCGAATCGCATGTAGAAGTGAGAAGCCAACTGGCAGCTTCGGCAAAGCGCCTTCCCGCTGCGTCCGCGCTGCCGATCGTCGCTGGCCTCCTGCGACATGACGAGGACAAAGCAGACCGTTACCTACCTCTGCAAATCTGGTGGGCAATCGAGTCCAAATGCTCGTCCGACGGCGATGCGGTGGTCGATGTCTTCGAGGACTCCACCCTCTGGCGATGCCAACTTGTAAAGACTCATATCCTCTGGCGATTGATGCGTCGGTTTGCCGCCAGTGGGAAGCGGATTGATATGGAACGTTGCGCCCGCCTACTGGAGCTATCCCCGGATGCCGAGGGAAAGAAACGCCTGATGGAGGGCTTCGAACAAGCCTACAAAGGCCGTGCTTTGACGGGGCTGCCACCGCGTTTGATCAAGGCGATCGATGGCGCTGGAGGAGCCTCGCTGACCTTGAGAGTGCGCAATGGGGAGAAAGAGGCGATCGATGAGGCGCTGAAAATTTCTGCCAATCCGAACGGATCCCTAACCCGCCGCGTCACCTTTCTCTCCCTGTTCGGCGAGATCGATGAGCCTCGCAGTGTGCCAGTCATGTTGTCCGTCATTGACGACAAACAGGCCACGGTGCGCCATGCGGCGCTCACTTCTTTGCAATCGTATCAGGATGAAAAAATCGGCAGCGAAGTCATCAGCCACTACAAGCGATTCGACGGCGCGACACAGGAAGTCGCACGCACACTACTCGCAGTCCGTGCTAGCTGGTCGCGGCAACTGGTGGAGGCGGTATTCGCGGGACAGATCGATGCAGAATCGTTCCCCGGCGAACAGGTAGCACAGATGAGGATGCATCAAGACGCAGCGCTTCAGGCAAAGATCGACAAGGTGTGGGGTAAAGTGCGCCAACCAACGCCAGAGCACTTCCAAAAAGAGATCGATCGCGTCGAGGCGATTCTCGCGGTGGGTAAGAGCAATCCCTACGACGGAAAACCTCTGTTCATGAACCATTGCGCCGCCTGCCACAAACTGTTTGCCGATGGTGGTAGCATCGGTCCAGATCTCACTGGCTACCAGCGCAAGGACACGGAAAATATGTTGTTAAACATCGTTAATCCAAATGCGGAAATCCGGGAAGGGTATGAAAATTACGCGCTAACGATGAAAGACGGCCGCGTGATCGTGGGCTTCAAAGCAGACGAGGACAAATCGGTCATGGTAATCCGCGGGATGGATGGGCAGTCGATCTCTCTGCAACGGGATGCAATCTCCAAAATCAAAGCCATCGGAACCTCGCTGATGCCGCCAGGTCTGCTATCCGGGATGAATGATCAGCAAATTCGTGACTTTTTTGCTTACTTTCGCACCACCCAACCCTTGGTCGGAGGTAAGCCCTAGACCGATCGCTTCGAGCTCCCACCAGCCCGCTTACAAAAAATTCGTTAAATCCGCTGCCGGCGAGGAGACTACGTATGACATCCTATGACTCCCGCCGAAAACGAACGCCATGACAGGTTTCTCCGCAGTTTTACGGCGAGTGAACTGGCCATCCGCGCGTATGTCAGGCGCCTAGTCCCGACCCGCACCGATGCAGACGACGTGATGCAAGAAGTGTCAGTCGTGCTGTGGAAAAAGTTCGAGGAATTTCGCGAAGACGGTGATTTCCGGGCATGGGCATTCGGTGTGGCCCGTTTTGCAGCGCTGGCCTGGCGGCGCGATAAAGCCCGCGACCGACTCGTACTCGATGAACACGTGGTCGCCAAACTCGCCAGCGAGACCGCCGAGCAGGAACCCCACCTGCTCCAGCAGCGTGAAGCACTCGAGAAGTGCATGGGGAATGTCCAGCCCGCACAGCGAGAACTCTTGATGCGAGCCTACCAGCCCGATTCGCAGATCCAAGATGTAGCGGGTAGCAGTGGGCGCTCGGTCCCCGGATTCTATCAATGGTTGCACCGCGTGCGAAGGATGCTGCTCGACTGTATTAGGCGTACGATCTCCCAACAGACCGCTTCAGAATGAAAGACGATTCCGAATTAGAAACCCTAACTCAAGCATACATCGATGGATCACTTTCTGGTGATGCCGCCGAGCGGCTGAATTCCATCCTCGCGGGAAGTGAAGAGGCACGCCTACGTTTCTCCGAAGCACTCAACCTCGATTCTGCCATCGCCGCGACTGCGGCAGGTTGGCAACTCGACGCATCCGACACCCCTCCAACCCGTCGAAAATTGGTCAGCTGGTTTGCGCTGGCAGCTTGTGCGCTCATCCTCATTGGTGGTGCATGCGTGTGGCAATTAGCTTCACACACGACAGTAGGCGTAGAGTTCGCGACGGTGGAAAAAGGGGTTGGGGCCGAGAACCTCCCTGACGGGATGAAACTTCATGGCGGGACGCACACAATCACGGCTGGAACGGTCGAACTGTTAACCGCGCTCGGCGCCCGGGTCATCATCGAGGCTCCTGCGGTGTTCCGCTTCGAGTCAACCCAGCGCCTACACGTAATGAAGGGGCGCCTCGCGGCGGATGTGCCGCCAGCAGCGAAAGGCTTTACAGTGATCACCCCTTCTGGGGATGCGATTGATCTCGGAACACGTTTCGGCGTGGATGTTCCAGAGAATGGCCCAGCGGAAATTCACGTTTTCGAGGGAGAGGTGATCGCTAAAACTAGCGGCACCGCCGAGGAGCTAAGCCTGCGAGCGGGCGACGCGTTGTCGATGGATCGAGGTGCCAGCTCGGCACGTGATTTGCGATCGTCCGCATTCATCCAACCCAACGAGTTGGGTGAGCTAGAGGCTGCCCAAGGCGTCGGCCAACGAGCCCGTTCGAATGCAGCTCTGGAAAAACTGAGAAACGATCCAGCAAAGATCGCAGTCCTCGACTTCGAATCTGGAGCTGAGTTTCCAGGCATCTACCGCCCAGTGCAAGGTCGCTGGCCGGGATCGCGCGCCCCGGAATTCATCCATGCCGGCGACCACCTGAAACTCGACGTGGGTGGTGAACAAACCTGGCCACAGCTGACGCTTGCCGCGTGGGTCCGACTTGACCAACTCGGCGCATTGTACCAATCGTTGCTGCACGCCGATGGCTGGGAGGGCGACAACTTCGGACTCGTTCACTGGATGGTCAACGAGGCGACGACGATGCGATTCGCCATGTGGGGCAGTAAGCTTGCGCCGGACTCAGATGAAACCCAAGCCTACCCAGACTCGCGCACGCCGGTTTCAGCCGACCAGGGGCGCTGGGTGCACCTAGCCACCGTCTACGATGCGAACGAGGGAACGGTCAGGTTTTATCACAATGGAAATTTCGACAAGGAATCGCGACAATCGACCACTTATCCGGCGCGGCTCGGGCCGATCCAAATAGGCAACTGGAACCAGCAAGATCGCAAGCTCAGCGGCCGGGTCGATGATCTAGTCATCCTAGGGCGCGCGATGGGAGATGCGGAAGTGCGCGCACTGTTCGAGGCTGGCAACCCCTACCCTTGATCACAGGTTAGACTACAACGAACATTCCCAAGTCCTACTTGCCGACGAGCGCAGAGATGGAGGTTCCGCCAGGAGCTGTGACCAAGGTGACGGCGGAGGACCACGAGCCATTGGCAAGTGTGGAGCTGGACCGGACCTCGAGTGCGGCGTCGGTAGCAGATGGGTTCAGAGGCAGTGTCCAGGTGAGGTGGGTGCCACCGACCCAATAGCGGTCGGCGAAATTGTCGGTCTCGGCTCAGACAACATTCGCGCGACGGTCGTCGCGGAGCATGAGCTGAATACGGGAGGGATTGATCGGATAAAAAAACTTTGTAGGCGCGGCTGCGGAGGCAGAGATTGAGCCAGACCGATGAACTGGAAAAATGGTTGTTCAGGGCGCTTCAATGCGCACCAGTTTTCGGCGTATGAACCACGAGCCTTGCGGGAGCGGGGATTTCACAGGTAGAGTCAGAATCGCCCGGCCATCCCCCTGGTTGCTCTGGGTGGCG
>JBLHKE010000595.1:0-5042 GCA_047619485.1 Verrucomicrobiales bacterium
CGGGCTTCATCAAGCGGACCAATCCCGAGGCGAAGCTCTACACCGATTTCCGGCGCCTGCTCGAAAACCCTGAAGTCGATCTGGTGGCGATCGCCACGCCACCTCACTGGCATGCGCTTATTTCCATTGCCAGCGCCGAGGCCGGCAAGGATGTGCTTTGCGAGAAACCGATGACCCGCTTCATCAACGAGGGGCGCGCGGTGGTGCAAGCGTTCGAACGTTACAAACGCGTGTTTCAAATCGGCACCTTCGGCCGTTTCGGCGCCAGCAAAAGCAAAGCCAGCCGAGAGATCCACAAGCTCATGCGCAGCGGGTTGCTCAATCCCAACCCGGGTGTGCATATCAAAAAGGGCGGGCTCAAGATCCATCAGTGGAGCGGCAGGCCCGGCCTGCCGCCGCAGATTCCTTCCGCGGATCTCGACTGGGATATGTACTGCGGACCGAGCCCGTTCAAACCCTACGTCGGACCTCGTGTCGGCGGCACCCACCGCAACTACTGGGACTACGAAGGCGGCGGCATGTGCGACATGGGGCAGCACCACTTCGACCCGATGCAGTGGGTCTATGGCAAGGACGACACCAGCCCGGTCACCATCGAACCCTTCGCGCCGCCCGCGCACCCGGAGGTGACCGGCATGTGGGCCTGGGTCGAACTCACCTACGCCGACGGTTTCACTTTCGTGATGGACAGCAATGAGTGGGGGCCACGCTACGATCGCAAGGCATCGCGGCAGCCAGTTCTCAACGATCTATCGCCCGCCGACCAGGAGAAGATCAAAGCCATGCCCGACCCCGAGCCGCTGCTCAGTTTTGCGGAAGCGGTGAAGCAACGCAAACCAGCCGGCGGCCACCCCGAGGCTGCGCATCGTGCTGCGTGTATCCTGCACCTCGCGAACCTGGCCATCCGTCTCGGCCGCAAGATCAACTATGATCCCGTCAAAGAAGTCATCGTCGGTGACGAGGCCGCCAACCGGCTAATCAACGTGCCGATGCGCTCGCCCTGGCACCTGTAGGCAACCCTTCAACTATCTCATCATGGACATCCAACCCTTCCTCGACGCCTTCCCGCTCCCAGCGAAACGCGGCATCCTCAGCGACATTGACAAAGCGGCCACCGACAAGGCGGTCGATGCTCTGATCGCAAAACCTGCCGAGGCGGCAAAGGCCCTCGCCGACAAACTCATCGACCCCGGCGCCGAGGGTAACGACATCCAGGCACGCCACGCCTTGCACGCGGTCGCCATCCGGATTTCCACACGCGGCGAAGGCCCCCGCGCGGCCTTCTGCACCGCGCTCGCCG
Source organism: Verrucomicrobiales bacterium (assembly GCA_047619485.1). Taxonomy (GTDB): domain Bacteria; phylum Verrucomicrobiota; class Verrucomicrobiia; order Verrucomicrobiales; family DEV007; genus JBLHKE01. Next base: position 1,301 of record JBLHKE010000595.1, read on the forward strand.
CAACGCTAGCTGGCGAGCGCCCCAGCGGCGCCAAAGCCTTCATCATCCGCCAGCTACAACTCTGCGGTGGGAAAGAAGTCGCCGCCAAGGTGGGTGCATTCCTCACCGTGACAGGCCTTGCCGACGATGCCGCGCAAGCGCTGCTCGCCATCCGCGAAGGCGCCGCCGAGCAGTTCCGCGCCGCCCTCGCGCAGGTCGCAGATGACACCGAACTGCGCCGCAACATCATCCACGGTCTCGCCCAGCTCGCCGACAAACCTTCCAAAGATACCTTCATCGCTGCGCTCGGGGACAAGGATGAAGAGACCCGTTTGCTCGCCCTGTGGGGCATCGTCCAACTCGTCGACGCATCGACACTCGACACGTTCCTCGCCGCCGAGCAGAAAGAGAACGGCTTCGCCCGCACCAAAGCCGCCGGCCTATGCTTGCAGCTGGCCGAAAAACTCCCCAAGGCGGAAGCCGCGAAGATCTACCGGCATCTGCAATCGACCCGCACAAAGCCGGAGGAAAAATACCTGCAGGAACTCGCGGCGGCCGCGCTGTAGCGCGGCTGAGATTCACAGGATGAAACGTAGAAGATTCCTCCGCTCTGCTGGCGCGATGGTTTCGCTGCCCGCCATCTGCGCGGCACTGGACGAGGAATCTGCGGCAGGCCACAAGCGGCTGGTGCTGATCGCGAACGGCTTTGGGATGTTGCCGGATGCCGGGTTTCCACAACAGGTTGGTGATGGCTTCTAGTTTCCTAGCTTGCTCGACCACACCATGATGCTCTTCGGCAGCGGACGCTGGGCAATGGTCACCGAAGTGCTGGAAGTCTTCGCTCCACTGCATTTCACCAGATAGGCATGGCCAGCTTCCAAGTTACCAAGCGTGGACTGCTCCGATTGATCGCGCACCCAGATGCTCCACTCTTCCGTGCCTGCTGACGGGACTTGCGGCGAGGTAGTGAACTGGACCTGCGACGAATTAGGATTTCAGCGCCACACCTCGAGGATCCTAGGCAAACAACTCGTCTGGCGTCGCATGGGTCGCGTCGCCGTGGAGGTAGATTGAGTTCCAGCCGCCCTTAAGCGCATAGGTGGTGCTCTGCCACTGCGCGTGGACGCGTGGTGGCGGGAAGCAGTAAATAGAGAGCTAGTAGAAATGATTTCATCGGACGGAGATGCGGTAAAATTCCTTGTTGCTGGAACGCGGCGTGGCAAAAGCGGAAACGATGCCGATATCAACGGCTTGATAGGCGTTGTCTGCGGTTGCAGATGCAGCCACCGAGAATGGCACGCGTGTCCATGTTTCCATGTCGAGCGAACTCTCGATGGTGTAAACCTTGCCAGTGATGGCGTAGAACTCGAAGCGCACACTATTCGTGAGCTTCTCCTTGATGATCGGATCAAATCGTTCCGCGGCGTCGCCAGCGAAGGTGCCGGCAATGTATTCAAAGCGATTGGACTGGCCGTCCTGGTCGAAATCGCCGTTCGCATCGATCAGGCTCAAGTCCCAGTCACCGTTCCCATCCGGGAACCCGCCCGCCTGATACAATTGCCACTGCTCCCATACGTCCGGCAGGCCGTCGTGATCCGAATCCTCACCTAGCGTGAGATCGAGCTTCACTCGCTCGCCACCACTGCCGGCAGTCAGTGTTCCCGAGACCTCGATCGGATAAAGCAGCAAGCCATTCATCAAAACCACCACACTGAATTGTCCGCCCACGGCGATCGCTTTCTCGGTGTAAAAATCGGTGCCGCTACGGTCATTATCGAGCCGCACTTTAAGCAAGTAATTCTGCTCGATCTGGCTGGAGGTGATCGGCGTGCGGCCGACTTCCACCCCGTCTTTGAGTAGGATGACCTCAGCGCCCACGGCGGAGACTCTCTGGCCGACATCGTCGCGCACGATCCCATAAAGTATATAGTAAGGCGCCGGCGGAAACGCGGCGGCGGTACCTGCGGTGAGGAACCAAAGGGCAAGAGGACGAATCCACCCGGCTTGTAAAATAACTTTTAAAATCTGCAGCATTATAGCCTAAATTTGCCCCGATATGAATTATTAGCAATACTTATTACGACATTTACTTATAGTTAACATATATACTATAAATGAAACCATTGTCACCCATAAGAATCGTTAGCTTGCTTGGCTTTGAAGTGAACTAAACCACCACCGGGCTGAGCCTGAAGCATTTCCATGAGCTTGTTTTCTCCCTGATACGAGCTCTCGCTTTTTGCGATTGTGCCCGTAAAGCCACCATGGACCTCCGTCAAGGCCCAGATGGTAAAGCGATCAAAGAAGGCGAACAGGTCGAAATCGGCGGCAACGAGCGCTACGTCGCCATGTGCCGCAAACATTTCCGCGAAGCGATGGTGTGAGGCGACTCGGTCTTCGTATTCTCGCCACCCTCAGACCCATTTCACGCATGGTTTAGAGACCTCTCCAAAATAGAAAATTGCGAGTAGTCATAACTTCGGCTTCGGCGGAGAATGGGCAGGGAGACGACCTACTGAGGGGGCTGATTGAATGGCTGGCGGGGGCGGTTCCGGTGCGCCTTTGGTGAAGCCACCACCGGAGGCGGTGGCGTAGAGGGTGTTGTCGGTTTTGCTGAACATTAGGCGCAGGCGAGCATCGGGCGAATGCATTTCCGAGACCTGGACTGGGTTGAATTCAAACCAGGATGGCGCTTCGGAGAGCGCGGACGATGAAGCCGCCTCCACCAGCCCGAACGAGTTGTCATCGCGCAGATCCTTGAGAAGGCCGGGCGAGGCTTTCACGACGAGGAACCACTGCCACCTAACGACCCCCTCGGCATCACTCCATTCGTAGCGGTCGGCGTGCAGGATTTCATCCTCCGCGGAAGGTCGCCGCCAGAATGCCTGTTTGAAAACCTCCTCCGCATCCTTCACCGTCCGGGTCGGTGGCGCACCCTGCCAGACGATCGCGGGCGTGGCATTGGGAGCGGGCGCTTTTTTGGAGGCCATGCCCTGCCAGCCCAGCCATCCGAGGATCGCGAGAACCGGGATCAGGGCAAATGCGGCCTTTTTCATAGAGCGCGGAGCGGACATCAACGTTAGTTTCCGGAGTTCGAGTAGGTCCGGAGGAACAGTTTGATGTCATCCACCGTGGCGGCGAAACGATCGAGGCCGGTTTGTTCATCGTTAAGCAGGCCATACGCAGGGATCACGATTTTCCACTGAGTGTTCCAGACACTGCGTCCAACGAGTCTTGAACTACCGAACTCGGCGCGCAGAGTCCCGTAGAAGAACGCGGCGTCATCCACCGCGCGGAAGGCCTGATGCTTGCGCAAAATCCAAGGCTGCTCGGTCAAGGTGCCATTGGCATTGAAAAACTGAGTCGAGGAGAAGGCGTTCGCTCCGAGGTTGTAAGGCAGTGGTAGCGCCTGGTCCTGCACCATCCATGAGCGTTCGACACCGGTGTCCCCGAGTGGCGGAGCCAGCATCTTGTCCAAGCCCACCGGAATGAGATAGAGATATGGTGTGGCGCTGAGCACATTCGGATCGTTGGTGTCGGCAGAGCCGGCACCGGGAGTGGCATAGGGATCCATGCCCACGTAGCCGTCGAACACCACGCCCACCGAGTATATCTTGGTGGCAAAGTTCGAGGCGGAGAATAAGTGGTCACCGCCGGCAGTCGGCAGGCCGAAGAAGTTCTTGCCGTGTTCAATGGTCGAGCCGAAGGAAATCACGATGCCCGGCACCGCCGATCCATCGGTTTTCCGCAGGTTGCGGCACTG
>JBLHKE010000596.1:0-5026 GCA_047619485.1 Verrucomicrobiales bacterium
AGCGCCTGATCCACTCCGGGAGCGTTCAGATCGATCGGCACGTTCCAGCCATCGGCGATGGTTGGCGCATCCAGCGCGGCCCCCCAGACGCTGATCTCGTCGATGAGGCCGTCGAAAAACTCGAAGCCGATGCGCGAGCCGATGCGGTGGTTGGCATTGGCAACGTTCACGGTGCCACCGGTATCTAGAGCCGCTCCAAGAGATGCTCCGTTCCAGTACCACTGGTCATTCGTCCCATCAAAGGTGACTGCGAAATGGTGCCAGCCATCACCGTTTGGGCCAGAGGTGTCAGAGCTGATGTCGACAATCGTCTGGTCGTTGTCGTTGCCCCAGAAGTAGTGGCGAACCGTGCCGGCGCCCTTGAGACGGAATCCGTTCGCATTGTTGGTGGCTTGGTTGCCCCAGAAGGTGATCGTGCTGTCGCCGTGCACATCCGGGTTGACCCAAGCTCCGATCGTAAAGGGTGCAGCGCCAGAGGGAAACACGCCGGTCGCAGTGGCAGAGAGATCGACCCAATCGTCGATTCCGTCGAGGCTGAGGGCGGCACCAAATGACATGCCGGTGGTCGCTGCGAGAATGGCTGCTGCTGAGGTTAGTTTCTTCATAGAGAATATTTGAGTTTAGATTTAGTCGTTCTACGACACAAACTCGGATAGTTTTTAACAGAATTCCCCGTGATGACGCAAATAAAAATAGTTCCCCTCTCGATCGTGTTGTGGCTGGCAGCTGGCGTGTTCGCCCAATCTGCCCCGGCGACGGACCCGGACATTACTTCGGTCGATCTCGAACCACGCGTAATCGTGAAAACTGCCCGGTTTTCGAGCATTTCTGCTAAGCACAGCGGCGTCGATGTGACCTATCCGATCGACCTGCAGAGCCCTCACAAACACCTCTACGTCAGCGGGTTCGCCTGTGGAGGGGTGGCGGCTGGCGATCTCGACGGCGACCGCAAACCCGACTTGTTCTTCGCCGGCGCAGGTGGAAAAAACCGATTATTTCTCAATCGCGGCGACTTCCGATTTGAGGAAAAAACCAGCGCGGTGACCGCGGGCGAAGATCGCTGGGGTTCGGCCGTGGCGCTGGTGGACATCGACAATGACGGCGATCTCGATGCCTACTTGAGCAACTACGACTCGCCCAATCAGCTGTTCATCAACGACGGCAAGGCGAACTTCACCGAAGCAGCAGCGGCTTTCGGTCTTGATCTCGTCGACGCCTCGCTCGCCGCCGCGTTCTGCGACTACGATCGCGACGGCGACCTCGATGTCTACTTGCTCAACAACCGCTTCTACTCCGCGACCGGATTCCCGAGTCCGGAACCAAAAACCCTCAGCGCGGAACAGCAGAAATATTTTCGCTTTGAGAAAACCAAATCGGGTCAGCAGTTACTCAACATCGTCCCGCGAACTGATCGGTTATTGCGCAACGACGGTGGAAAATTTACCGACGTCTCGAAAGCCGCCGGCATCGCCGCCGACCCGCGTCACGGTCTGGCCGCAACCTGGTGGGACTACGACAAAGACGGCAAACCGGACCTCTATGTGTCGAATGACTTCGACGACCCCGACGCGCTCTACCACAACAACGGCGACGGCACGTTCAGCGATGTGACCTCGAAAGTCCTACCGCACACCGCGTGGTTCTCGATGGGTGCCGACTCGGCCGACATCAACAACGACGGCTGGCCGGACCTGCTCGCCGCCGACATGTCCGGCACGACGCACTTCAAAGACAAGACCACCATGGGCGCGATGGGATCGCGAATCTGGGTGACTCAGACCGAGCCGCGCCAGTACATGCGCAACGCCCTCTACCTCGGCACCGGCACCGGGCGAATGATGGAGGCCGCCCACCTCGCCGGGCTGGCGGATTCCGATTGGACCTGGGCGGTGAAATTCGCCGACTTCGACTGCGACGGGCGCGACGACCTTTTTCTCAGCAACGGCATGACGCGCAACTTCAACAACTCCGACTCGCCGTTCTCGCGAAAAATGTTCGTCGGCAAGAGCGAGTGGGATCCTTACGAGAAAACGCCCGCACGCAAGGAGCAGAACCTCGCGTTTCAGAATTTGGGCGATCTCCAATTCGACAACGTTTCGAAACTTTGGGGCCTAGATCACGAGGGGATCAGTTTCGCCTCGGCAACCGCGGACTTCGATCTCGATGGCGATCCGGATCTCGTCGTCGTGAACATGGACGAGCCAGTCGCTCTCTACCGCAACGACATCAACACTGGAAACCGGATCTCCATCCGCCTCGTGGGTAGGGACAGCAATCGTTTTGGGATCGGAGCTCGGATTGAATTGGTCGATGGCCGTAGAAAGCAGCATCGCTGGATCCGCCCGCTGTCTGGATTCAAGTCAGGGGACGAGCCGGTCGCGCACTTCGGGATTGGTGATCAGAAACAGGTGAAGGTAGATGTCACCTGGCCGAGTGGGCGATGGCAGGGCATCGACACTCTCTTGGACGCCGGTAAATGCTACACGATCACCGAGGCTGGGCGCATCATTCCGGAGGGGATAATTGGTGCGGAACCAACGCAATTTTCGGAGAACCCCGCGCTCAAAAAAGCGATCCACCGCGAGCAGGAATTCGACGACTTCCAGTTCCAGTCGCTGCTGCCAAACCAGCTCTCGCGCCTCGGTCCCGGCAGCGCGTGGGGCGATATCGACGGCGACGGCGACGACGACTTTTTCCTCGGCGGCGCTTGCGGCTTCATGGGGCAACTGCATTTGAACAACGGCGACGGCACTTTTCGCGAGAGCAAGCTGTGGACGCTCGCCGACGAGGACCGCGGCTGCGAAGACACGGCGGTGCTGTTCTTCGACGCCGACGGCGACGAGGACCTCGACTTGTTCATCGCCAGCGGCGGCGTCGAGGCACCGCCTGGACACCCGATCTACACCGATCGTCTGTTCCTCAACGACGGCAGAGGTTTCTTCACGAAATCGCTGGGCGCGATCCCCGGCGAGCCCGTCAGCAGTGGCGCAGCCTGCGCGGCCGACTACAATAAGGATGGTGCCATCGACCTTTTCGTCGGCGGGCGTGTCGTCCCGGGACAGTATCCGACCGCGCCACGCAATCGTCTTTTGATCAACGACGGCAAGGGCAAGTTCCGTGACGATATTGACCCGGCCGCGCCGAGCTTGCGGTTCACCGGGATGGTGACATCCGCATTGTGGTCCGATGTTAACGGAAGTGGACGGCTCGATCTATTGGTGACGCACGAGTGGGGGCCGGTGATGGTTTTCATGAACCTCGACGGCGTCAGGCTCATGCGCGTCAGCGGCAAGGACAGCCTCGATCACCTCACCGGCTGGTGGAACGGCATCGCCGGCGGCGACTTCGACAACGACGGCGACATCGATTACGCGGTGACCAATTTCGGCCTCAACACCAAGTACCACGCTTCTCCCGAAAAACCCGCACTGCTCTACTACGGCGACCTCGACGGCAGCGGAAAAAAACGCATCATCGAGGCAGAGTTCGAGGGCGGGATCTGCTACCCGATCCGCGGCAAGAGCTGCTCGACCCACGCCATCCCGTCGCTGGCGAAAAAGTTCCCCAGCTACAACGACTTCGCGCTCGCCAAGCTCGATGACATCTACACGCAGCAACAACTCGACGCCGCGCAAAAGTTCGAGGCGAAGGAATTGCGCAGCGGCGTGCTGCTCAACGACGGGCGCGGAAAATTCGAGTTCAAACCGCTGCCGCACCTCGCCCAGATCGCGCCCGGTTTCGGCATCGTCGCCGGCGAGTTCGATGGCGATGGCAACACCGACCTCGCCATCGCGCAAAATTTCTTCAGCCCCCAGCCCGAGACCGGTCGCATGGACGGCGGTCTCTCGATGGTGCTGCACGGCAACGGCGACGGCACTTTTAAAACAATCGCCCCGCGCCAGAGCGGCATCGCCGTCGCCGGCGACGGCGCCTCGATCACGCTGGCAGACACCGACAACAACGGTGCGCCTGACATCGCTATCGGCGTCAACTCCGAGGCGGTGCGCAGCTACCAGAATCGCGGAAAAAACATCCTCGCCGTACGGCTACTGCAAGCCCCAGGTACAAGGATCACCCTCGATGGCCAGAGTGCCGAATACTACGGCGGTTCCGGCTACCTCTCGCAGTCCGCACCTGTGCTGTTTTTCGCCAGCCCTAACAAAGCCACCAAACTTACCGCCCGTTGGCCAGACGGCAAGACCACCACGCACGAGGTCAAAGCCGGCACCACCAAACTCACCCTCCCCGCCCCGTAGGACAGGTTAGAAACCTGTCCTACGCGGCGACCGAAAATCGTGCGTTACAGCGATCGACTGACTTGATAATCTTGCTGCCGAATTTTCCACCGCACCGTCCCACACCATCAGATGAATACGCCGCTCTTCTTCCTTCCGTCTCGCCAAACCGTCTTTGCCATCTACGCCGCCTCATTGGCTGCAGGAATCTTCGCGATCACCGCGCTTGGAACATCCACCGCGGCCGATGCGCCGGCCACGGCAGCAGGCGACGTTATCGAAATCGGTTCACGCCGCGAACTGTTCGTCGACCGGGTGCTCATTGAACGGCTGTCCGGGAGCGCGAAACAACAGTTACATCGTCCGGTGCCGAAGGAGGTGGTGTTGACGACCGATGCTGCGTGGGAGGGCAACACCAGCGCGTATTTCACCATCTTCCGCGACGGCGATCGGTTCCGCATGTATTACCGCGGCTCGCACTGGGACGCGGAAGCCAAGAAGGCGACCCACCGCGAGGTCACCTGTTACGCCGAGAGCCAGGACGGGATCCACTGGACGAAACCTGAGTTGGGGCTGTTCGAGTTCGGCGGCTCGAAGGCCAACAACATCGTGCTCGACGGGCTCGGGACGCATTGCTTTGCGGCGTTCAAAGACGGCAATCCGAACTGCCGGCCCGAAGCGCGCTACAAGGGAATCGCCCGCGGCAGACCGGTGGGAAAGAAAGGGCTCTACGTATTCCAGTCGGCGGATGGAACCCGCTGGTCGCCGATCAAGAATGAGCCGGTCATCAG
>JBLHKE010000597.1:0-5014 GCA_047619485.1 Verrucomicrobiales bacterium
ATTTTAACACTGATTTTAGCGACGAGTCCTTGAGCATCTTGGTCAAATTCTTGGCGCTAAAATCAGTCGTCTTCCCCGGTTGCGCCACGGTGTGAAGGATCACGACGGTCTGCCCAGCCGGGACCTGCAGTGTGTAGTAGAAGTGCAGGCTGGATTTGTTCTGCTGCGTGAAGCGTGGCTTGTCCTTCGATCCCGGCGAACTCAGCGTGAAGGCGACGGGTTTGTAGCTAGAGGAACTCGAGCCCGGGATGACATACAAGCCACTCTCTTTCTTGCCGAGCGACCCGACATTCTTCGTCCCCTGTTCCGTGTAGTATTCTTTATACTGGGTGCCCAGCTGGTGGCGAATTTCTACATTGGCGGTCACTGACTGCGCGGTCGGGTTTTCGAAGATCTCGAGGAAACGCATGCAGCCCAGTTTCTCTAGAACGCGTAGCCGTCGCGTGACCTTCAGCCCCTGCATCTGCTGTGGGTTGGCGTGCTCGATTACATACTCCTTGCGATCCGCCGTCATCATCGGGTTCTGGTGGTTGTAGAACTGCGCGCTGTTGACGTGGAGTTGTGCGCAACTGTTGAGCAAGGAATTGCTACCGCGTCCGATCAAGCCCGACGGTTGGATGTTCCAACGGTTGCCCTGCGAGTCGTTCAGGTCGCCATAGTTGCCAGGCACCAGGCGTTCTTGCTGACTGCGTGAAGGGCTGCGCGGAACCTGCGCCTCAGCGATCTGCAGCGTCACCAGCAGGGTGGTGATGAAAGCGGCAATCTTGCGGTGATAGAATCGGGTCATTGGGGAAAATTCCTTCGGTTGGGCTCAGTTACCTTGCTTGGGAGGAAGGACAACGCTCCGCCCACTGACAGATGACTCATTCTCATTCTCTTCTTCAGTTTCCTCCTCCAACTCGGGGGCGCCCTTACTCCTCATCGCGAGAAAGTGCTGCACCGGAACACGCCAGCTCCGCTCACCCGACCGCAGCTCGAGGACTCTCTCCTGCAACATACCCGAGAGCTTGTCACCGCCGCGCAATTCGATGTCATACACCGGCGCGAGCGGATCGCTCTGGTCGTTGCGACCCATCCTGACAACGTCGGCCAACTTCACCGTGGTCACGGTCGCCCCGGTTAAGACGTGAACCTCTTGGTTGGCAAGTTCACCAGCGATCAAATTGTTGCCACTTAATAAGCAGGCACCACCAGCCATCGATTTCGGGATCGCGCGGATCTCTGTCACGTCGACCGCCCCATCGAAATCCTTGGGCAGCTCGACCTCCGCTCCCCACATCTCGGCAATCTCAGTGGCGCTAAAGCTCTGCTCGCCGAGATCTCCAGCCGTTAACTTGAGCACGCCCGGATCCAAAAACACGGTCAGCAAGGAACCATCTCGCAGCGCGATCCGATGGCGCGGCGATGGTTCTTTCACATAGCGCAACCACAGCACATCCGACATCGGAACCTCGATCCTTCCCCACGGGGTGACGAGCGGCAAGGTCAGACGCTCCACCTCCGTGATCGGGATCACATCGCCGCTGTGCAGGCCAACGAAAACTCCTGTCCCTTCTGGAAAATTACCGTCGCGATCCCCGACGCGATAGAGTAAATAATCGAGCTGCGGCATCTCGAGGGAAACCTCGAAGCCGCCTTTGAGACCGAGGCCACTGGTAGAGATCTCGCCCGCATAAACCGAGCCGTTGCGCAGCAGCACGCGGTCGCCTCGACCGATCCCACCACCACCTTGCAGCACCGCCACGTCAGCGACCGGCACCTTGAGTTCGCCGAACCGCGAGATGACTGTGAAGTCGCCACCGGTGGCATCACCGGTGAGCACCGAGCCACTCTCGACCCGCAGCTGATCCGAATCCGAACGGCGCTCGAGCTGCAGCGCATCGATGAGCTGGTTCACCGCCACCAGGTAATCCGCTCCACCGAGCATGTCCTCGTAGTTGGCGGGGAAATTCACCACCAGTTCGAGGTGTTCATCGCTGACTGGCGGTGCGACCAGACGGCGGTTTGCATACAGGGGTTCGAACAGTTCTTCGAGCCCCTCACCCCCCTCGAAATTCTGCTGCACGAGCCAGTGGAGTAGCGCGGCTTTCTGCCCGGCCTTCACTGTCAGGCGGTGATCGAAACTGAGCGACTTGCCATCCTCCCCAGTGACGAGCGTCGGCTTGTGATCGCTACGCTCATGGGCGAGCACCAGCAGCACGCCCGGGCTGTCGCCATTCGCTGGTGCCTCGATCGCAATGCCGAAGTCACGCGATCCGAGATTCGCACCAAGCTCGCGACCACGTGAGGTGTAAAACCCCTTCGCCTCGTAGAAGAGGCCGATCTCATAGGTGAAGACAAAATCGAGATCTTCGTCTGAAGTATTGTGAAAGATATCCAAGCAACGCGCAGCGCCGAGTGCCTTGTCGATCACGACCCGCCGTTCGACCTTCAGACCAGCGAGACCACCCTTCATCCGGTAAGTCCCCTCCTGCGTGTCCTCCCAAACTTCTTCAGCCTCGAACTCGTCGTCACCATGGCTCAGCATCATTGCGCCATTAAAGCACCGCGTGCCGTTGACGAACGCTCCCATGCTCAGCGGATCCCAACGGCGATCATTACCATCGAGGGTGACACTCAGACGCAGTGGCAGATCCTCGAGCTTCTTCTCCGTCGACTCTTCGGTTTTCACCGCCTCCTCGGCCTCCACTTTGCCTTCCTCCTCTTGGGCTGAGGCGCAGGTGAGATGAATCGGGCAAGCAACGGCAACACAAAAGGAAACCAAGTTCCAGGCGGCCTGTAGGCGGGAGGTGCTTCGGTAGCTCAAAATGGGGTAGGTATCGGGAACACGTAAGGCGACGATCAGCGAGTTCATCGAGGAACCACTCATCACAGGAAAGACTCTTCCAACCGCCAGTTTATTAGGAATATAAGAATTACCCCAATTCGACGGCTTGAAAACGCAAATCGTTCAATTATTCACGTCCTTTGAGTGAGGGAACCTACCAATGATCGGGATAGACTATTGCAAAACCGAACGATCACTTCATCTGCGCCTCTATTCCCAGTGTGAAACGGGCACTTCTGCCCAGTGGCGTCAATCGGAGCGATGTTTACACAGGGACTGCTGACAAACCCAGTCGCCGTAGGCGATGGCGTAACTTCGATTTGCAATCGAAGCCCAATGCCTAAACCGCTCAGCACGACGGCTTCGATTGCAAATCGAAGTTACGGAACGCGCACGGGCACTGCCAACCGTTTCACTAGGCATTCGCGGCAGGCACGAGTGCCGGTTTTGCTTGGCTGCCGCCGGTTTTCCAACCGTCTTGGGAGTACATGAAGAGACGAATATTCTGGAAGCTATGGTAAATTCCGGTATTTCTGAAGCGCCGACTTGGCTAGTACAGAAAAAGAGGCAGCTCGGTCGGCTTCTTTGCGAGATCCCCCAAAAAAACTCGCGTAGAGCCATCCAACCGGGCTGCCTCAGTATTCAACCCCTAATTCGCTTACGCGAACAAGGATTAAAGTTAAACACCAACCCGAAATATTGGCAATGAAAATATTGTGTCTATTTCGACATAATGAACATAAATCGTCGATTTATTAGAAACGCACCTCGGAAAAGTCCCAATTAAAGTCCGCCAACCGGACGCACACGGCCACTTCCATCGAGCAATTCGACCCGTAACGGGGTTTTCCGCAGCTTCCGGTCAATCACGATCGAGAATATTTTCGTTCCAGTAGTCGATTCTACCAGGCCTTCACCGGGACTCAGGTCGATGGTCTCCTCCCCAAGCCACATCTGCAACCCTGCTGGGTCGTTGACCCGCATGCCGATCTCGCCAGCCTGAGTCACTTCCACTTCAAAATGGACGATGGAGAGTTCGCTCTGGAACCCTTTCGAAATCCCGAGCCCGTCGAGTCCCAGATCGCCATTTACTTTGGAATAGGTCGGCACCCAGTTGATGCGATCGCTCGCCAGCATCGTGGGATTCACCCCGGAACGGCGCAACAGCCCGCCGACCACACCGTTGGCATCTGCCACACGCCAACGCCGCACATAGCGCTCGCGTGGAACTTTGTATTCCCCTTCTTTACCGAGCTCCGAAAGGAAGCTGACGAGATCGATGAACTCGTCACGGCGCAGTGATGCCGTCAGCGCAGGCGGCATCAGTGAAACTGGACTCACCGAGCGGGACACGATTTGATCGGCCGGGACATTGATCTCCTTGCCCGCGGCATCGCGTAGCACGACGACACCACCACCGTCACGCAGCAGACCACCGGTTAACACCGTGCCATCTTTTTTGGTGACCTGGGTGGTGTGATAGCCCTCTTTGATTTTCTTACTCGGATCGAGGAGTGATTCGATGATGTAGTCAACCGGTGCACTCGCGCCGACACTCACCAGATCAGGACCGATCGCCCCACCCGCCGCGCCGATCGCATGGCAGACCGTGCAGAGCAAATTCGACCGCGCATAGATCGCCTCGCCACGCGCGGCATCTCCTTTTTCTGCCACCTCCACCATCATCTCTGCCATCGCTTTTTCATCGAGCACTTGGCTGATCGGATCGAGTCTCCCGGCCTTGGTCAACGCCTCGATCAGAGGCTTGGTGTCACCGGCACTAGCGCTGGCGCGCTGCACACCAAGCAGCGCCACCTCTGGCACCACCCGCTTACCACCCAATGCCTGCGCCAGGCTCTTGGGACCATTCTTTAGCCCGAGAAATGCGTCGAATATGTCAGTGGTGTCCCCGGCTAGGCCTGGCGTCGCTGCCGTAAGAAGCTCCACCGATCGGGTCGCAGCAAGTCCCCCATCGACCGAGAGCAATCGGCTGGCAGCCCGTGCCCGTAGCGTGAACGGCATGTCTTTCTTGAGCGCGTAAGCACCGAGGAACTCGGCGCTCTCGCGTCCACCCAATGAGGCGAGCGCGTCGATTGCTGCCCGGCGCAAATCCAAATCGCCACCACTCGTCAGCAGACCAAGCCTACCGCGCAGCGACTGCAGTCGCCACATCCCTGCCGCGCGCAC
>JBLHKE010000598.1:0-5007 GCA_047619485.1 Verrucomicrobiales bacterium
CCGTCGCGCTCTTCTACAATCAGCCACCAGCCATCGGCAAGCCCCAGAAAGACCCAACCCACACCTCGAATTTCGGAGTGAAACTCCAAGTGCGGTGCAAGCAACTCGGGATCGGCTGCGAACTCGTATATCCCGGTGCCCCAAAAATCACCCATAAAACCCCGACCGACTACCTCATCGCCACCCTCCAAACGCCGACCGGCGAATGATGCTTATAGGAAAGATCCACGCTCTGGAAGTCTCGGACGCAGCGGTGTTCGGTTCCCTCTGGGCGACGACACCGGAGGCTGGATCCCGACCTACCGTATCGATCTTCCGAAGGGCGGCGGCGATAATAAAATGACGGAGATCATCAACCAAGCCGACGACCGATTAAAGCTTCCACACCTGGCAGTAGTGCTGGGACTAAACTGTCGATAGGCCGTCGAAGGAAATTTGAGAGAGACGCGGAAGCGCAGGGATTGGTTCAGTTCTGAAGCGAACCCCGCCCGCCTACTTTTCGGCTAATTTCAAAGCAGCTTTGATACTGCGAGCAACCTGCTCGGCCAAGAGTTTCGACCCCTCGGATTTGAAGTGCACGTCGCCGGGCTTGGTCGCGTAGGTTGGCATTTTGCCTGCCATCACGGCGTGCAGGTCGTTGACCTCGACCTCGCGCGTCTTCATCACGCCGAGCGCCGCCTCGTTGTAGCGCACATCATCTCCAACTTTCCGACCGGCCTCCCCTTCTGGGACTGGGGTGGTCGTGGCAAAGATGAGATGCGCGCCGGTCTTCTCCAGTCGGGCCACCAACTTCTCTAGGTTCGCCGCATAGGATTCAACACTGTGGGCCACCTTGCCATTCAGCTTGTCGCGATTCCCCTGCATCTTCGATTCTGGATTGCGATAGCACAAATCATGCAGCCCCCAATTGAAGTGGATGACGTCCCACTTCTGCTTACCTAGCCACTTGTCGATGCTCACGAGTCCTTTGCTTGTTGCGCCGCCATTTGTCGGGATGCGGTGGACGTTGGCTACCCCTTTCAGCGCCGCACGGGTCGGCAAGGTGTAAGCGATCGAAATCGAATCACCGATGAGCAGCACGCGCGGCAGAGCTGGATCGTCCTCGATCGGTGCCATCGAGCCGGCCTTCTTTTTTTGGGAAAGAGAGGAGCCAGCACACAAGGTGAGGCAGAGCAGGGTGTGGATGAAGGTCTTCATCCTGAGAACGTGCGTGACCGTTCCCCCGGGGTCAAACCCATCGTTCTAGCATTATTCATAGTCTACAATCGTTGACGCCCCCCGCTGCTTTGCCTGCCCTGAACCAGGAGTAGATAGGCATCTTCGACGTTTCGCCAAAAACGCCAGCGCTCAAATTTTCCGGCGAACACCCGACGGCTCCGACTTGTCGGAGGACTAGCGCAGAGCATCCCGCAATAGCTCGGCGGGATGGTGTGCCTTGCGATCGGCACCGTCGTGAATCTGGTGACGGCAGGAGGTTCCTGCTGCAGCAACGAGTGTTTCACCAGTCGCCGCGCGCACCGCAGGCAGGAGCACCAGCTCCGCAATCCGAAGCGACAACTCGTAATGCTCGCGTTCGTATCCAAACGATCCAGCCATCCCACAGCAGCCGCTGGGAATGACTTCGACCCGATAGTTCTCCGGCAGGCTCAAGGCAGCCACTGATGCACCGGTTCCAGCAAGAGCCTTCTGAAAGCAGTGCCCGTGCAGTTGTACGGTGCGCTCCTCGTCGGTGAAAGCGGCTGCCGTGATACGCCCGGCCTTCGCTTCGCGGGCGATGAACTCTTCCAGCAGGAGGCAGTGCGGTGCGATCCGACGGGCGCTTTCCAAGGTGTCCGCATCGGCGAGATCGAGAGCTTCATCCCGAAAAGTCAGGATCGCCGAGGGTTCGATACCGATGAGCGGGCATTCTTCCGAAACGAGCGGTCCGAGGGCGCGGAGGTTTTCGTTGATGATCGTTTTCGCTTTGCGGACGAAACCTTTGGAAAGCCACGTGCGCCCGCTTTCTAGGTGCGTGGGGAATTCCACAGAGTAGCCGAGGCGCTCTAGCAGTTCGACGGTCGCGATCCCGGCTGCGACATCATTGTAGTTGGTGAATTCGTCGTTGAAGACCAGCACGCGCCCCAGTCCTCCCGCATTCGAATCGGGCGTATGCTTGCGAAACCAATTCTTCAACGTGGTTCTTGGAAGGAGCGGGATGGAGCGCTCCGGATGGAAGCCGGAAAACCGGTTGAGCAGCCGCCTCAGGGCTGGCCGTGCGAAGACGAGGTTCCACGCCCACGGGAAGATCGAGGCGATGCGTTGAATGCGCGTGAAGTTCGCGATCAACCGGGAGCGCAGCGGGCTGCCATTGGCGTCGTAGTATTGCTGCTGGAATTCCGCCTTCATCTTCGCCATGTCGACCGTGGACGGGCACTCCTTCTTACAACCCTTGCAGGAGAGACAGAGATCGAGCACCTCTTTTAGGCTCTCGTCGTTGAAGGGATTCTCCCCGTGCGAACTTGTCAGGACATTGCGTAGGGTGTTGGCGCGGGCGCGGGTGGTGTCTTTTTCGTCGCGCGTCGCCATGTAACTCGGGCACATCGTGCCACCGGCGAGTTGGGTCTTGCGGCAATCCCCAGAGCCATTGCACATTTCGGCGGCGCGCAACACTCCCCCGGTGGAGGACCAGTCAAACACCGTGTCGACCTCCGGCGTATCGGCATCCGGGGCGAAACGCAGGTGTTCGTTCATCGGCGGGGTGTCGACGATCTTACCCGGATTGAGAATATTTAGGGGATCCCAAGCGCGCTTCACCCGCTCGACGAGCGCGTAGTTATTCTCGCCGATCATCTGCCGGAGAAACTCGCCGCGCAGGCGGCCGTCACCGTGTTCTCCAGAAAGTGATCCACGGTATTTTTTTACCAGTTCGGCAATCGTCTGCGCCACTTGGCGAAACTGGAGGTTTCCCTCAGATGTCTTGAGATTGAGGATCGGTCGCAGGTGGATCTCGCCCGAACCGGCGTGGGCGTAGTGCACGCAGTCCAGTCCGAAACGCTCCTTCAACTGGAGATTGAACTCGGCGATGTATTCAGGCAGATCGGCGACATCCACCGCGGTGTCCTCGACCACGGGAACCGGTTTTTCGTCGCCCGGTTGATTCGACATGAGACCGAGCCCGGCCTTGCGGAGATTCCAGATCTTTTCGGTGTTTTCGCCGAAGAGGACTGGAAAGGCGTAGCCCAAACCAGCTGAGCGCATCTCGGCTTCGATACGCGCGAAGATCACGCGAACCTGTTGCTCCGACTGATCGCGGATTTCGGTGACTAGCACGGCGCCGGGATCCCCCTCGATGAAGAAGCGGTTCTCGCGGTGTTCGAGGCTGCGCTTGGTGCAATCGAGGATGTAGCGGTCGATCAATTCGCAGGCGAAGCAATCGTGCTTCACCGCGATCTGGGTGGCACGCAAGGCATCGTCGACGGTTTCGAAATGAGCGCACTGCAGTCCCGCCACCGCAGGCGGCAACGGGTTGCAGTGAAGTTTCATCTCGGTGATGAGACACAGCGTGCCTTCACTGCCCGCAATGAGTTTGCCGAAGTGGAAAGGCTTCTCGCTCTCTGCGTCAAAGGCGGAAGCGTCCATGAGAAGATCGAGCGCATACCCCGTGTTGCGCCGCGGGATCGACGGGTTGGGGAACTCCCGCGTGATTTCTCCGCGCACAGCCTCCGGACTAAGGGCATCGCGGATATCCCGGTAAATTCGGGTCTCGAGTGAATCGGGGCATTCGCATTTCGCCGCAAAGGCCTCGGCATCGAGCGCGCCGAACACCGCCTTCGAACCGTCGGAGAGCAGTGCGGTCACTTCGAGGATATGATCGCGGACGCTGCCGTATTTGATCGAGTTCGAACCGCAGGAATTATTGCCCAGCATCCCGCCCATCATCGCGCGGTTCTGAGTCGAGGTTTCAGGGCCGAACAAAAGGCCCTCGGAATGAAGGCTCTGGTTGAGTTCGTTGCGGATCACTCCTGGTTGCACCCGCACCCATCCCGCCTCGGCGTTGATCTCGAGAATCTTGGTGAAGTGCCGCGAGACATCGACGACGATACCGCTTCCCACCACCTGTCCGGCAAGCGAGGTTCCGGCGGTTCTCGGAATCAGCCCTACGTGGTGGTCGGCAGCAAAGCGAATCAACTCGACGAGATCGGACTCCGTCCGCGGGATGGCCACTGCCAGCGGTGTCTCCTGGTAAGCGGAGGCGTCGGTTGCATAGATGGACCTGACGAGCTCGTCGTGGTGCAAATCGCCATCGAGCCGGGCGGCCAGTCGCTTCAGTGATTTAGAAGTTGCTGTATCCATGGAGGTTTCCGAGTTTAAGACAGTCCAGCAGAGGGTTGGGATCGCGTAGCGACATCGCCGCTGCGCAGACTGCATAGCGCAAGCAGTCGTCCGAATCCAGATTTTCGTGCGCCGCCAGCAGAAAACCGGAGACAAGCACTGCTAAGCCCACTGCGTGGACGATTGTCCGGCCACGCATCAACGATCTTCAACTAGTCGGCGATGACGTCTCCGCCGGCGAGGAATCCCTGCCGAACATCAGATAAGATCAACCTCATCATTATCGTGGCCGAGAAAGGACAGACACTTTTACGCTATGAATAAAGTGTCGCAGTGACCATCCTGTGAGAAAAATCTGTATAAAGGGCACCTCCGAAAACCTCATGCGGGCTGGAGCTTGATAAAATCCCCGCTGTCTTCGTTGCTAAAGCGCCCACTATCACCAGATAGCTTAACGTTTATCGCCTCGCCAGCGGGAATTTTCTCTGTGCCCCATTTCCACAGCAGGTTTCCGGAGCTCCCCTAAATATGAAACTGAACGCACGTATCCTCATCTTGGCCGGCATCGCTTCGCTGGTCGGCACCCTCCATGCGGCTGGCACGGACAAGCCGAACATTTTATGGTTGGTCCAGGAAGACACCTCGCCGTGGATCGGCTGCTACGGTTACGAGGCGAACCAGGGGAAAACGCCAGTC
>JBLHKE010000599.1:0-5006 GCA_047619485.1 Verrucomicrobiales bacterium
AGCTGAATCTCGGCGGGCCAGGTGAAGATCGACTTGTAGATGATCGTCACGATGACGAGTGCGACGACGGCGAGGGCGATAGGTTTGCGGGGCAGTGTCATGGTTGGGTTCGACCGATGCTGGCCAGACATATTGAAGATTGGAAGGAATTGTTTTGAGAGCCGGGTGGAATGGGTTTAGTCCTCGGCCATGGAAGAACGATATCGCCCCAACGTGGCCGGGATTTTACAGCGCCCGGAAGATGGGAGAATTCTCGTCGCCGAGCGTTGCGATATTGCCGGTGCTTGGCAGTTTCCGCAGGGGGGCGTCGACAAGGGAGAGGGTATTGAGGAGGCGCTTTACCGCGAGCTTGAAGAGGAGATCGGCCTGAAACCGAGCGACTACCAGGTGGTCGATCGGCGCGATGGTTACCGTTACAAGTTCCCCAAAGACAAACCCACTCGGGGCAAATACTGCGGGCAGGAGCAGACCTATTTTCTCTGCGAATTCACCGGAGAGGAGTCCTCGATCCATCTCGATGGCCACAAGCAGGAGTTCGCGGACTACAAGTGGATCTTGCCAGATGACTTTGACCACAAGGCGGTGCCGAAGTTCAAACGCGCCGTGTACGAGGCGGTATTGCACGACTTCTTTGGTCGCTGAACGCTCCTGCGACCTTGAATTCGGGGGAGATCGGGGGATACTCTGAGTGATGACACGTTTTGACCCAGCCCAAGGTAGGGCGCTCGCCTTCGGATGAGGAGGAAATTACGAGTCATCAGGCGGAGTTTGTTCCGCGAGACAAAGTCGTTCGTTGTTGATAACAATCTCGACCCGCTTCCGCTGCGCAAAGGGTTTCGCGGCTATTCACTGCATGGCTTGAAAGGGGATGCACGTGCCGGCTTGAACGTGGCGCTGCTGGCTTTCCCACAGGGGATGGCGTACGCGACGGTCGCGGGACTGCCGATCTACTACGGCATCACCTGTTCGATTATCGCTGCGATTCTCGCGCCGTTTTTTGCCGGTTCCTCGCACACGATTCTCGGTCCGACGAACGCGACCGCGTTCATGGTTTTCTCCTATTTCGCAGCGCACCCTGAGATTGCCCAAGACCAGGTATTACTGATGCCATTGCTGGTGTTGATGGTTGGCTTGTTGCTCGTGTTTGGTGCCTTCTTGCGGATGGCAGACATGATTCAATACATCAGTCGCACCGTGGTTGTCGGCTACATCGCAGGGGCGGCGTTGTTGATCGTGGCGAACCAGCTCAAACATGTGCTGGGTGTCGAGATCGGGCCCGGTGCGCGCTCGTTTTTCACGATTGCCTGGGAGACAGTCCAACAGGTGCCGAACACGAAATTGGCACCCTTGGTCATCGGTGCCGCGACCTGCCTGCTCTGGTTTTTCTTGGAGAAGAAGTTCAAAGCGCTCCCGGTGTTTGCGATCGTCTTGGTGGTGATGTCTGTGGCGGCCTGGCTAGGGCGCGACACGCTGGGGGCGGTGGAGACCTTCACCTCGGTGAAGCTGAACGAATTGCTCCCGAGCATCGCGATCTTTTCCGACCCGAGGCTGATCGACTATATCAGCCAGATCGCCGGCCTGGCCTTGGCGATCGCTTTCCTGGCAGCACTCGAGAACTCGGTGATGGCAAAAACGCTCGCCTCGCGATCTGGCGAACGCCCTGACATGAATCAGGACATGCTGAGTGTCGGTCTCGCCAATGTGGGGGCGGCCTTCGGTAGTGGCATGCCGGCTTCGGGATCGCTGACCCGATCCGCGCTGAACTTCAACAGCGGTGCGACTGGTCGGCTGGCGAGCATCATCAGTGGGCTGCTGTGCGCGCTGGGGATCGTCACCCTGGCTCCGATGATCAAGTTCGTTCCAAAATGCGCACTCGCGGCGCTGGTCATCTGCATTGCGATCTCCCTGATCAACCTCAAAAACATCCGCATCTCGCTCGCTGCGACCAAGTCGGACGCTGTCACCCTTGTGGTGACGTTTCTAGCCGCGTTGCTGGTGCCCTTGCACGTGGCGATTTTCCTCGGGGTCGGCATCTCGATCATGCTCTACCTGCGCAAGGCGAGCCGGCCGCAGTTGGTTGAATACGAATTCACTGAACAGGGAGAATTGACCGAGATGGAGGGATCGAAGCGGCGTGTGCCATCGATTTCGATCGTGCACGTAGAGGGCGAGTTGTTTTTTGGTGCTGCCGAGCTTTTCCGCACCCAAGTGCAGCGCGCCTGCAATGATGAAAACCTCAAGATCATCATCCTGAGGATGAAGAACGCGCACCGACTCGACGCCACCAGCGTGATGGCGCTGGAGGAACTGATCGGGTTCATGCGCTCGAAGGGGCGGGATCTGATCATCAGTGGTGCCACCAAAGACGTCTACAAGGTGCTCAAGAATTCCGGGTTAGTGAATGTAATTGGGCGCGACAACATTTACATGGGCTCCCTGAAAACTCCCAACCGCTCGACCCGCAACGCCCTCAAGCGCGCCCAGGAGATTCTCGGCACAGAGAAGGCCGATATCCGCATCTACTACGACCCGAACCAGTCCTGAACCACCGTGATCCGGAAAATTCGGGGGGGGGCGTTCTGAAATTTCCATCAGTTTGACGATACCTTTTGCTTGCGACGCGAATCTGACTGGGGTAGTTTGCCACCCCCTCCGAACAGAAAATTTTACTTTTACACAGCGATGAGAGCAGATATCCACCCAAATTACAAGACGACCACGATCTCCTGCACCTGCGGAACGATCTACGAGACCCGCTCGACTTCGAAAGATTTGAAAATCGGTATTTGTGCTTCGTGCCACCCGTTTTTCACGGGAGAGCAGCGCTTTATCGACACCGCCGGACGCTTGGAGAAATTCGCTAGCCGTTACGGCGAGTCGCAGGTTCGCCGCAAGAAGCCGAGCTTGGGGAATCTTCCGACTCCTAAGAGAGAGAAGCCCGTCGAGGTTGAGCCCGAGCCGGTTGAAGCAGAAGCCAAGCCGGTTGAAGCAGAAGCCAAGCCGGTTGAGGCAGAAGCCAAGCCGGTTGAAGCAGAAGCCAAGCCGGTTGAGGCAGAAGCCAAGCCTGAGTCTGACGGCGCAGAGGCCGAAGCCGCGACTTCTTAGCTAGACAGCTGAAAATTTGATAGACGGTGTCGGCACTCTACGTGGGTGCGGACACCGTTTTTTTCTTTTCTGAGAAGGCCAAATTTCGTACAACTAACCAACCGACTAACCAACCAACTTTAGGCATGGACTACGCACCACTGATGGGTTCCAAGCAGGACCGCTTGACCGAGATCGAATCGATCATGGGGCACGAGGATTTCTACGCTGAGCCGAAGAGGGCAGCTGAGGTCTCGCAGGAATACAACACGATCAAAAAAACGCTGGCCTGCTGGGACACCTTCACTGAGTCGATTGCCAATCTCGAGGAGAACCGTGAATTGGTGAAGTCAACCGACGCCGATCTCGCCGAGATGGCGGGCGAGGAAATCCCGGAGCTGGAGAAACTGATCGAGAAGCTCGAAAAGGACATCCAGTATGCACTGTTGCCACGCGATCCGACCGAGGCACGTGATGCGATCGTCGAGATCCGCGCCGGCACCGGTGGCGACGAGGCGTCTTTGTTCGCGGCGGAATTGATGCGCATGTATGTCCGCTACGCGGAGACCGTTGGCTGGAAAGTCGAGACGATGGAGGCGAGCCCTTCGGATGTCGGCGGCTTCAAGGACGTGACGATCCAGGTATCGGGGGCGGAGGTCTTCCGAGGATTAAAATACGAGAGTGGCGTGCACCGCGTGCAACGTGTGCCGGCGACCGAGACGCAGGGACGGATTCACACATCGACCGCGACCGTGGCCGTCCTGCCGGAGGCTGAGGAGGTGGATATTCAGCTGAAGAAGGAGGAACTCAACGTGCAGACAACGCGCTCCGGTGGACCCGGAGGTCAGCACGTCAACACGACGGACACTTGTGTGCAGGTCACGCACTTGCCGACCGGGATCATGGTAAAGTGTTCGGACGGACGCAGCCAGCCGAAGAACCGCGAGAAAGCGTTCTCCATCCTGCGGGCGAAGCTCCTCGAGATGAAGCAGCGGGAAGAGGCCGAGAAATACTCCTCCCAGCGACGCAGCCTGATCGGCAGTGGCGGGCGCGAGGAAAAAATCCGTACCTATAACTTCCCACAGAACCGCATCACCGACCACCGGATCGGACTGACTCTCTACAACCTCGACGCGGTGATGGCTGGAGATATCAGCGAACTGGTCGAGAAGCTACAGGCGAGCGAGATGGAGGAGAGACTGGCCGAGGCTGGCTTGGGCTAAGCAGGCGAAGTGAGCAAAATAGATGAAAACCGTTCTTGAGACTATCCAGGCAGGCTCGGGGTTCCTCGAAAAACGAGGGATTGAGAAGGCGCGGCTCAACATGGAATACCTGCTCGCCCATGTAATGGAATGCCGGCGGCTCGATCTTTACATGGCGTTTGACCGTCCGCTGGATGAAGACGTTCTAGCGCCGATGCGCGATCTGGTGAAACGCCGAGCTGCTGGGGAGCCGCTGCAACACCTGACAGGCACCGTCGATTTTTTTGGTAGGGTGTTCGAATGCGATGCTCGCGCCTTGGTGCCACGCCCTGAGACGGAGCAACTGGTAGAGATCGCTGCCGAAGAGGCCCGTAAGCTATTGCCGCCGGTGCGGGTCTTGGATGTCGGCGCGGGATCGGGAGTCATCGGTCTAAGTTTGGCTGCCGAGTTGGGAGAAACCGCCTCGAGCGTTATCTTGGTGGATCTTTCGGCAGACGCTCTAACTCTGGCCCAACACAATGCTGAATCGCTCGGACTGGATCCAACTTCGCTGGGGTTCGTGAAGAGCGATCTGTTCGAAAATTTGCACGGGGAGTTCGATGTGATCGCGGCTAATCTGCCGTACATCGCTAGTGGTGAGATAGAAACTCTGAGCGAAGAGGTCAAACATGATCCGGTCCTGGCGCTCGATGGCGGCGCGCGTGGGACTGAATTGATGCA
>JBLHKE010000600.1:0-5002 GCA_047619485.1 Verrucomicrobiales bacterium
GCTACAGCAAGTCATGGAGCAGGTGGCGTGTGAGCGCGTAACGGACTTTCCGAAACACCTGATTGAGTCGGCCTAGCGATGAAAATTCTGTTCACGATATTGCTCCTCACCGTCACTCACATCACTACGCCCAACCGATCTGCGGTCCGTCGCGTGGCGCCTTGATGACCGGCTGCTACCCGATGCGTATCGCTGAGCGTGACAATTTGAAGAACCTTCACGCGGTGCTGCACGAGAACGAGATCACGATTGCAGAAGTCCTCCGCGGAGCTGGCTACGCCACCGCTTGCATCGGGAAATGGGACCTCGCAGGTCATTCCCAGACCGACTTTGTTCCAGATCTTCGCCAAACTCGCCGGGACGGACATACTCAATGACCGGGTGATCGACAGGCGGGACATTTCTCATCTGCTCCCGTTCAGTCTCTTCGGGCTGGCTACCAACACCACGCTGGCGACCTCGGATGTTTCTGACCAAGTCATCGGCGGGACGAATTGGTGGCCGTTCCGGGAGGTGGACGCTTCACACGAAAGACGGCAAACCGAGGCAGGAACACAGCCTTTAGTCTCAAAAAATCAGCGAGATTGCCCCTGAGCCGTTTCTTGGCTGTAAAGTAAATTTTAGGCTTGTCGAATCATAAGATATTCGGTCAAATTGCATGGGTGGCAGGAACTGACCCGACATCCCCGTCTGGCAGGCGCCGAGAGAGGCTTGGTTCAGAAACGCAATAACGATATTTGAAACGCATGAATCTTATGAGAAAAACGATCATCAATGGACTGACATTTCTAGCAGCCTCTCAGGTGTGGATCGCAGCAACACCCGCTCAGACCCTTACGGAGCTGAACACGGTCAGTGTTCTGCCGACCTCCACTTACGAATTCTCCGCCGCCGGAGAAACCTTCGATGCCTATGTCCACAACGACGGAACCCACAGCTGGCTTCTCGTCGGCCGCGGGCGCGAAGGCTGGGAGTTTGACAATGACGGCCAAGGCTTGCCCGCAGACGTGGGCGTTCGGGCAAATCTGGGAACAACCTCCGCGTTTGTTCCGAGCCTCTATAGCGATGCCATCATCAATGAGCTACTCACTAATTCCGGGTTTGATCTGACCGAGGTCGAGATCAGGTTGAGCCGCGCCAGTGACGCAGCTGGCACCGATCCTTACCAAGAAGTGCGCTGGCGTCCGCTTGCCGAGACAGCCTGGAGGGCGAACTTCGACCTCGACACCACGTTTGCGGTAGAAATGGAGATCCTCTCGGGGCTCAACGCACCTCTCAGTCCGACCGACCGCGACACGAGGGATGCAAATCCAAACAACAACGGTCAACGTGTCTTCACTTGGGCCTGGGGTGGCCACAATAACATAAAAGGGTTCAGCATGGGTCAATCGATTCCCGGCGCTGACAATGCCACGACGTTCATTTGGGACCATCCCAACAACGGGTTTAACCACGGCATTCCCTACACGGAGGTCTACATCCGCCTCGAGAATCCGAACG
This sequence comes from Verrucomicrobiales bacterium, assembly GCA_047619485.1. GTDB lineage: Bacteria > Verrucomicrobiota > Verrucomicrobiia > Verrucomicrobiales > DEV007 > JBLHKE01. Next base: position 1,501 of record JBLHKE010000600.1, read on the forward strand.
CTGTCACTCTTCCAGACACGGACGGGGACGGCATCTTCGACTTGATCGAGACCTCCTTGGTCGGCAACCTGGTCGACCTCACCGCGGGCGATGACGATGGCGACGGCTTGACCAGCCCCGACGAGATCAACATTCACGGCTCCAATCCCCTGGTCGGCGACACCGACGCCGATGGACTGAGCGACGGCGACGAAGTCAGCGTCTCTTACCTTTCGGGGCCGGTTGATCCCTTGCAGGCCGGAACCAACGGAGGCTTCGGAGCCTTCGATGCAGGAACTGCCGGAGCAGGAGATGGATCCGGAAAAATCAGCGGCTCCTACGACAGCCGCAGCAACCTTTTGGACTACTCGCTCACTTGGGCAAATCTGACCTCCGGTGTCTCCAACATGCACTTTCACAACGGGGCTCCTGGAGTCTCCGGGGGCGTTCAACTCGCGGTTTCCGCTCCATGGGCCAGCCCGCAGAGCGCATCTGCGGTTGTCGTTGGCGCCGCTGAGGAGGCCAACCTCCTCGCCGGAGATTGGTATCTGAACATCCATTCCGCCACTTTCGGAGGTGGTGAGATTCGGGGCCAGGTGCTTCTTCAAACCACCAACCCGGTCAGTTCCGACTCGGACGGAGACGGACTCTCCGATTTCGACGAAATCAACACTTACGGGACCAACCCTACCCTCGCCGATACCGACGGGGACGGCGACAGCGACCCGGTAGAGCTCGAACTCGGCACCGATCCGAACGATGCCGCCGACGTCAACCCGGCGGGCACCATTGTGTTTACTGGTGAGATCGGCGAGTTCTTTGGACCAGACGATCTCCACCTCGACCCCGCCACCGCCGTGATTGCGGTCGATCTTTACGGTGACCTGGATCGGGACGTGAACGGCGTGACCTTCCGAACCGACGGCCAGACCCCCGGAGGGGGCAGCGCCAGTGAGGGAATTGTCAGCGTGATCACCACCGCCGCCAATCAGATCAACGATTGGGTGCCGGTTGCTCCCGCCTACACCGCAGGCGATGCGACCTCTATCGCCAACCTTGGCGAAATCATGCGCGACATCCGTTGGATGAACGCCCCCAGCCCGGTGACGGTCGACGTCTCCGGCCTCTACCCAGGCGGCCTCTACGAGGTCCAACTCCTCACCAACGAGGGGAGTGACGCCAACCGCCGCTGGGACATCGCGATCGAGGGTCAACAGGTGGTCGACGACTACAGCTCGGAAGGCTCCACTGCCGCACCCGCGCAGGTTTGGGCTGCCAACAACAGTTTCTTCTACCGCGGTGACTTCACCGTTTCGGCGGACGGAATACTCAACATCCTCATGCAGCAACAGATTGGCGGTCGGCCCTCGCCGGGCGGAGACAACAACCCGGTCTTACAGGCCATGGTTTTGCACCTCGACCGGACTGATGACGATAGCGATGGTCTGCCAAATTGGTATGAACTCGCGAACAGCTTGGATCCGAACGTGGCAAACGCCCTCGACCTAGATGGCGACGGATCACCCAATGCGGAGGAATTCGACAACGGGACCGATCCGGACAATTCAGACAGCGATGGCGATGGACTGAACGATGGTGACGAAGTCACCGCGGGCACCAATCCTGCCGTCGCCGATACCGACGGCGACGGACTGACCGATGGTGAGGAAGTCAACACGCACGGGACTAACCCGCTACTGGTCGATTCCGATAATGACGGGGCCAATGACGCTGTGGAGCTTGCGGAGGGCACCGATCCTGACAACGCTTTAAGTCGACCGGTCGCCATTGAGGAACTGAATTCGATCAGCGTCCTGCCCACCGGCACCTACAAGTTCCTCGCAGGTGGAATCGTGTTTAACGGCTACATCCACCGGGACGGCGTGCAAAGCTGGCTTCTCGTCGGCCGTGGGCGCGATGGCTGGGAATTCGACAATGACGGCCAAGGCTCACCCGCCGACGTAGGCGTTCCGGCAAGTCTTGGAACACCCTCCGGGTTTGCGCCTGCTCTCTACAGCGACGCCATCATCAACGGGCTGCTCGTCAACGCAGGTGCAGACCTGACCGGAGCGGAGATCCGCATTCGGCGCGCGGGCGATTCGACCGGAACCGCTCCGTATCAAGAGGCTCGCTGGCGCCCGGACACACAGGCAACCTGGACGGGGGAATTCGATGTCGGTGACGTGGGCTACACGGTCGAGTATGAAGTTTTGTCCGGCATTGGCAGCCCAGTTGCGCCAGTCGCTACGAATACTCGTGATGGAGGCCCAAATAACTATGGACGGATCTTCACATGGTCCTGGGGCGGCCACGCCGGCCGGCAGGGATTCAACTATGGAAACGTGAACAGCGACGGGGCGGACAACGCGACCTCATTTTGGTGGGAGATCGGGAACGAGCAGCACGCTATTCCCTACGCCGAAGTCTACATCCGCCTCGAGAATCCGGCTGCAGTGACTCTCCCGGACACCGATGGAGACGGCCTCTTCGACCTCGTCGAGATGGCCCTGGCCGGCAATCTGGACGACCTCACCGCGGGGGATGACGACGGGGACGGCCTCAGCAGCCCTGACGAGTACAATATCCATGCTACCGATCCACTTGTTCCCGACATCGATGGGGACGGTCTGAACGATGGAGCCGAAATTGCGGCCGGCACTGATCCATTCGATGCCGACAGCGACGATGACGGCCTGAGCGATAGCGCTGAGGTCAACGGACCTCCTATCACCGACCCGCTCGACCCAGACTCCGATGACGACACCTTCCCCGACGGATTTGAAGTCGGTAGGGGCAGCGATCCGAACGACATCGCGAACATCCCGTCCCCCGATCCCCTCGCGCTCCTCGCCTACTGGGAATTCAATGATGTTGGCGATCCCGCCAATGCCGTCGACTCCATCAATGGCTACAGCGGCGAGGTCCTCGGTGGAGCCCTCTACTCCGGCGATACGGGCGGAAGATCCGGCACAGCAGGTGACTACGGGATGGACTTCGGAATCGACTCGGCCGGTCAAACGGTCAGAGTCCCAGATATCTCCTTCCTGAACGATCCCGCGCAATTCGATGAGGTAACGATCTCGTTCTGGCAGAAGCTCGATAACATCGCGTCAACTTCCAGCTTCTGGGCCGTGTCCCCGAGTTCTCCGAACGAAAGCCGCGGTTTGCAGGCGCACGTTCCCTGGGGCGACTCGACCATCTACTTCGACTATGGTGGTGCGGCAGCTCCGGGAACCCGGGTTTCCCAAGCAGCCCCCAATGAATTGGATCTTACCGAGTGGCACCACTACACCTTCGTGAAGTGGGGCGACACTGCCGAGATTTGGGTCGATGGAGCCAAACTTATCGACCAAGTCGGCGCCCTCCGTCTCGCCACCGATTTCACCGAGCTCTACCTCGGTAGTAATCAGGGCAATGGTAGCGTGCACGGCATGATCGATGACTTCGCGCTGTTCTCGCGCGCGCTCACCCCGGAGCAGATCGGACAACTTGCCGGTGGTGCCTCTGCGATCGACCTCGTCGC
>JBLHKE010000601.1:0-4997 GCA_047619485.1 Verrucomicrobiales bacterium
TCTACGGGGACGACGCTCGCAAGCCGGGCAGCTACGCCTTCAACTGCCTGATGGCACGCCGGCTGGCCGAACGTGACGTGCGTTTCATCCAGCTCTACCACTCCGGGTGGGACCACCATTTCGACCTTCCGGCGCACCTGCCGAAACGCTGCAAAGAGACCGACCAAGCCTCCGCGGCACTGATCACCGACCTAAAACAACGCGGTCTACTCGATGACACGATCGTCGTGTGGGGTGGTGAGTTCGGCCGCACGACCTTCAGCCACGATGGCAAGGTAGCGGACTCCTACGGCCGCGATCACCACGCCAGCTGCTTCACCACGCTGCTCGCCGGCGGCGGGTTCAAGGCCGGCCTGATCCACGGCGAGACCGACGACTTCTGTTACTCCGTCGTGCGCGACGAGGTGCCGGTGCACGACCTGCACGCCACCCTCATGCACCAGCTCGGCATCGACCACGAACGCCTGACCTTCCGCCATCAGGGCCGCGACTACCGTCTGACCGACGTGCACGGTAAGGTGGTGAAACAGCTGCTAATGTAAGATGGCCATCCGTAGAAAAGGTGACACGAGCGTCTCCGGCAGCCGACCCCTGCCCTAAAGCGGGCAAGTAGTCGAACCCAAAACCTTCGTAAACTCCTTGGTTTGAGAAGATTTGGAGATGCATCTAGAGCCGCTTGGTGCGAGAAATGGTGGTTCAACGATGGCCTCGCCCCCGCGGCTCTCCCAGACCTCCCGATTTCCAGATGAAGCACCTTCTATCATTCACCCTTCTCAGCCTTGCATCGGCTACGCTCGCGGTCGCGGACGAGCGCACACTAACACCCGAACAAATGGAAGCGCTGGCCAAGGCGGGGGAGCTCGTGGAAGCGGCGCCGCCCCGCCCAGCCAAGCTGCCCGATCTGACCAAGGGCGATCCGATCCCGCCGAGTAAAAAAAAGCCGCAAGTCTGGACATTCGGCCCCACAGGGATTGCGGGGATCATGGTCGGCAAATTTGAAGGCGACCAGATCCAGGTGCAGGCGACCCTGAACGGCTCTCCGTCGGAGGGCAAGTTCCTGCCGGGCGATGTCCTAATCGGGATGAACGGAGAAAAGTTTGTCGCTGGCGGCCACCTGGGCCAGCTCATCGGCAAGGCGATCATCGAAGCCGAGAGGCAGCAGAACGCAGGCAAGATCAGCTTCCAGGTCTGGCGCGATCAGAACTACATCAAGCGCACTGGCGTAAAAGACGTGGTGGGTGTCGATATCGACAAGCTCTTCGCCAAGGCGCGCGATGACAACTCGCTCTACGAGTGGAAGCCCGAGGAGGCGCGTGCGAAGGAGGCGCAGGGGTTCGACGAGTTCCCGATTGTCCCCACCACCTTCGAGGTCGATCTGGAGCTACGCGTGTTCCCCGACTACAGCGACACCGCTCCCTACGACTGCCCGAAGACGGCGCAGATTCTCGAGGACGCTTGGAAAGTGTTAGAGAACAAATTCGTTACCGACCCGAAGGTGCCACGCAGTGGCCGCGGTGGCATGTTAGAGGCGATCGCGCTGGTTGCCTCAGGCAAGCCTGAACACCGCAAGCTGGTGCACGACTGGGTGCGCAGCCCGAACGCCAAGCAATGGCACCCGCCGACTGTCCCTGCCGGGGCGATGTTCGAGCCAGGCTACAAGGGTTACAAAGGTTACCAGAGCTGGCACCACGGCTTCAACGGCCTCAACTGCGCGCTCTACTACGAGGCAACCGGCGACGAGTTTGTGCTGCCCGCGCTGCGCAAATACGCCATCGATACCGCAATGGGACAGAGCGGTGGCGGAAGCTGGGGTCACACCTTTGCCTACCCGTCTTTCAACGGCGGTGAACTGCACCGCATGAACCCCGGCTACGGCGCACTCAACGCCGCCGGCAACCGCTGCTTCTTCCTCATCACGCTCGCCCGGGAACTCGGCATCGAGCACCCTGAGATCGACCAGGCCATCGTGCGCGCCCACCGCTTCTTCGGTTCCTACGTCGACCAGGGCTGCATCCCCTACGGCGACCACCCGGCCTACGGCTCCGACGACAGTAATGGAAAGAACTCCGGCATCGCTTTCGCAATGAAGCTCCTCGGCGACAAATACGGCGCGAAATACTTCGCCACGATGTCGAGCCACTGCGCCTTCACACGCCGCGGCGGCCATGGTCACGACTACCATGGCAACTGGTCTTCATGGGCGGCGAGCCTTTGTGGACCAGAGGTTCGAATTTACAACGAGCGTAATCTGCGTTGGCGTCGAACGCTCTGTCGCATGTTCGACGGCAGCTTTGTCTATCACTCACCCACTGGTGAACACAAGACGCTGCGTAACCCGACCGCCACCGAGATCCTGCACCAGGCCGTCCCCCTGAAACAGACGCTCATCACCGGCAAGGATCTGAACGAGGATCTCTTCCTCACCGAGGAGGAAATGGCGCAATTATTCGCCAGTGCCCAGCCCCAACTCAACGACCCGATGCTGATCGAGCGCGCCGGTACGCCCTGGCGCGAGCGCAGTACTGACGAACTCTTTAAACTGATCAACATCTTCTTCCCAAAAGCTCGCGGGGCGTTTGCCGCCGAGTTGGGCAAGCGTTTCCAAGCTGGCGAGAAAGAAATCGCGCCGCGCCTCGTGGAGCTTCTCGGCAACGATGACGCACGCACCCGCGACGGCGCCTGCCGCGCGCTGTTGGCTTGCGGGACGGACGCCTTACTGGCGAATCTTTCCAAGGTCACCAAGCTGCTCGACGACCCCCAGGACTTCGTGCGGATCACCGCGGTGAGAGCCATCTCGAAGAGCAGCGATACTGAAGAGACGCAGCTGGCGATGCTGAACGCAACCGTCGCCGAACCGAGAACGGTGGCGCCGAATAGCGTCCGCAACGCCACCCAGACGGCGCTCTTCGCCAAGGCGACGAAGCTCGGTGAATCCCCGTTCGAGTCCGGGTTCGACGAGGAACTAGTTAGACAGGCGATCGAGGACGTGCTCGTCCTCGACCCAGTGGGTGGACGCGGTTTCGTGACATCCCGGATCGGTGTTTGGAACCAGGACACCATCGTGAGAATCGCGGGACCGCTGACCTTCGCAGCCGAAGAGGAACAGATCGTCGAACAGATGTTCGCCAACCGCTGCAAACCGGCGCAAGGCATGCTCGGCCAGTTCGGCTACCGCGAAGCCGTCCAAGGCACTGCCCACCGCCTGCGCAAGATGGCCGCGATCCCGCGCCACATCCGGCCGCACGTCGGCTTCAAACGCAACCTGATCGACCCGGATGCGGTCACCAAGCAGCCGGCAGCTTTCCTCGAATTTATCGGACCGCTCGGAGTCGTCCTCACCGACGATCCGTTGACGAAGGTCATGAAACTCGTGGGCGACAAGAAGACCTACATCGACATGGTCAAATTTTACGATCTCATCGCAGCGGAAAAGAAGGCGACCAGACTGCCGAGCATTGCGGCTGACGTTCAACAGATGTTCCAGGCCAAGCTAGACGAGGCAGACGGCACCGGCGCGAAGCTCAAGCTGTGCCGCACGGTATTGGAGGATCCAGCGAGTAAAACCTACTTCCGCAAAATGGCGGCGATGAATTTCCTCAACGAAACACTGGGAGAGGACGCCCTCGAAGATCTGCTTCCCTATCTGGGGCACGACTACTGGCGCTTGCGCCAACACAGCCAGAAGCTCGCCGCAGAACTAGTGACCATCGGTGCGGAGGAGCTGCTCGCCGCACTTTTTGCCAAGACCAGCGATCCCGCGTCGGCCGCCGGTATCCTTGAGGTGTTTGCCAATAGTGAGGCCGACGCCGGCCTGCCGCTCGCCAAGTCCGCGATGAAGCACGCTGATCCCCGCGTGCGCCAGGCTGCGGTCAAAACAGCCTTCCTCCTCGGCGGCGACGAGATGTTTGCGGAGATTCTCGCCCACCTGAAAAGCGCGACCACCGCAGAAGATCTGCGCGGCTGCGAAGAGGCACTGCTATCACGCCGTGACGATCCGCCGCACGCCGCGCGCGTGCGCGATGCTGCCATCGCGATGTTGCCCAAGGCTAGCGACACCCTGCGCCCCAGCCTCTACTACCTGCTCGCCCAAATCGGCGACCCGGCGAGCATCTCAGCGATCAAACAGGCCGGGCAGACCGACAGCGTGGCCGACTTCACCGAAATCGTCTTTGCCCTGTCCTACTCGCCGAGCCGCGAGGCCGACGGCCTGCTGCTCGAGTTCGCAACCGCCCACCCGAAACGTGCCAAGATCGTCGGTGCCCAGTCAGTGCGCCGCATGGTGGTCGGGCCGGCTGGCTTCGACGACATCAGCGACAGCCAGCGCCTCGATTTTGCCGAGCCCATGCTCAGGCTCGACCTCGACAAACGCCTCATCAGCTACTTGGGTCACGTCCACGAGGCACGCGCCTTACGGGCCTTGATGTATTGCTTGAAGAAGGGAGTTGCGAGCGCCGCGGACAGCCTTATCGCCAACGCCGAGGGGATGGAGAAACTCTCCCCAACCGATGCCAAAATCGCTGCCAAATCGCTCCAAGACGTGATCGAATACATTGAGGTCTCGCACCTACGCGGCGGTGTCAAAGCGCACATGAAAAAGGAAGACAACTACGTCGGCTGGAAACTGCTCCAAGCGCGCGCCGGCAAGGTCTTACTCAAAGTGCACCAGCCCGAAACCGTACCCATTCCCGGTTTTGACCCGCTGGATCTTGATCTGTAGACGGGCGCGCTAATTGAGGATTTCACTTTGTCGCTGCACGGACTTGCGGGTCGAGGATAGGATGCCCTTGATCAATGAGCTTGGTCTCAACACGTCCGTGCGATTATCACCAGTCGTGGTGCGCGGCAGATTAAAAAGACATCCTCCTAACATTCCAGCCGCACAGGTGTCCTAAGGGGTGGTCAGGAAATAAGTCATACAAAGATGCGCAGGAATTTTAGCCAGCACCAAGGCAGATTTCAGCGATTATAGCGGGCTATTTGAGTTGGAAGCTAACGCG
>JBLHKE010000602.1:0-4996 GCA_047619485.1 Verrucomicrobiales bacterium
TCCGCTAAGGCACCTGCGGTTAGACACATAAAGAGGATGGCACGCGTGATCATTGTCGTACGATGCGGTAGTAAAGCCGCGCGACATTCGGCTTCGAGTTATCAGTGTAGCTGGTGCTGTCACCCTGCGAAACCACCGTCGAAACATCAACCCAGTCGCGTAGATCCTGCGAGCGTTGGATGATGTAGCTGTCGCCGATGGAGGACTGCCAGGCAACCGTGGGATGCCGGATTGGGCTGAGTGTGATGCTGGTGATTTCAAAGCCCACCGAGAGCGTGGGCGAGACCTTGAGAATTTCGATGTCAAAGTGCTCGTTGAGCGAATCTGCAAGAGGATCTGCGAGGTAGTTTGGTGCCGTCTGGCCATCTGGGACGATCGACCGCATCAGAGTTCCCACTCCGCGGTATTCCTCGCCGATGGCGTCCTTTTCCAGATCAAGTACATCGGCTGGCGACGTTTTAGACTTCGTGATCGTCTGTGCGAGCACGTGCACCTCGTAGCTGTTCGACCGCGTCGTCAGATGTTGGTAGAGCGCGGTGTATGGACGTTCTTTGGTGTTGTCCCCCGTGAGCTTCTGGCTGTCCCAGAAGGAGCGCATCTGCGGGTAGTCGCCGTCGACCGCCCCCCCAAGCACTGCCCCCTCCGGCACGAGGTATTGCTCGCAGATTTCCGAAGCGCTGCGGAAAATTTGTCCGCTGGCAAACTTGTTCTCCCATTGCCGCAGCGTCTCTGTAGGATCAATGAAATGCCGGTAGCTGTGGCGTCCTCCGGGGGACTTGTATTCGCTGCCAGCGCTGTTCGGGATGGCCATCATCTTTTCGGACTTCAGCACCGCCCTCAATGCCGTCGACCGCTGCACGTGGGCAAAAGGCAGGATCTGGTAGTTGAGATTGATCTTCCCATCGCTCGAGAAGGCGTCGCCTTTCCAGTCGTCTTGACCCGGCCGCGCGTTTCCGTTCCTGTAGGGTAGCGGCGTCGGCATGCGGAACAGGTCGAGCCACAAGTGATCCGGCGTCGAGTAGGCACCGAAGTGCTGTGGGTCTGGGCGGAACAGCAGCGTTCGCCACGGCGCACCGGAGCGCACCCCGCTAGGGATCGAACCAAACATCCCTGGACCGGTGCTGATCCGATGTTCAGCATAGAAATTGTGCGTCAGATTCGGGATGGCTTCGGGATCGCCGAAATAGCTAAGCCCGTCGCCGTTGTGAATGCCGACATCGTTCGGAGCGTTCAGGTAGGGGCCGTCGCGCGTGTTGCCGAAACCGTTGTCGAAATCGCCGGTGACTGCCGGATCGACCGCCGATGGAGCGCCGGGCGCTACCACTAGATTCGGTGCAAAGTTTGGATCGTCAGGCGCGAGCGCGAGATCGGTCACCAGTTCTTCGGGGAGCGACACCTCAGGAATCAGTGGTTGGAAACTCGCGCCTCTAACCGCACTGCCATCCGCCAACAGTAGCGAATGAGCGAACTGCTTGGCAGCATCACCATAGTCAGGATGGGGTTGGAATACGTTCTCTTTCACCGCGCGCGTGCAGGCGACCAGGCGGTAGTCGCCATGCGACACCGTGATCGATCGCACTGTATCCGTCGCCTCGATCAAGCTCCCACCGTTCGCCACGTTGGACAGGCGCGTCGACCAGTCACGGATGGCCTCCGGAATTCCCGGAACCGGGACATTGGTATCAGGGAAGCGCAAGCGGATCGACTGCAAGGCATTGTTCAAACTGGCAGGCGCGTCCGAATCGCAAACGAGCAGCTGGATGGGATTCTCGTTGGTCGAGAAGCTCATCTGAGTGTCAGCGATGGGCACGTTGACGTCACCGATCCAGGCCATCGCCGCCGAGTCGGTGCTAGTTAGAAACAAGTCCGCACCGCCGTGCCCACCGGGCGTTGGCGATGGGTCGGCCACCAGGTTGGAGGCATGCTGGAACTCAAGCGGTTGCGAGTTGATGTAGATCGGGCGCACCGCCGAATTGAAGTTGCTGAATTTCACCGCCACCTCGGGTGCCATGAAGGCGAATCCGTGCGCTGGGCAGAATGCTTCAACCGCGACCCCAACCGCAATGCGTTTCGTCCCTAGATCGATATTGTCCCAGTTCACCCCAGCCCCATTGCCGGCTTCATCCCGCCAGCCGGTGCAGTGGAATACCAGCGCCACCTCGGACACGGTGAACATGCGGCCGCCACCGAGCGGATCCGGGTAGTCGCTACGGCTGAAGCGATAGCGATGGGGGCTAGTTCCTCCACACAAACAGATCGGTGTCACCTGCCCGGACGGGGAAAACACCGCAGCGCGGTCACTCAGGTTCCCGAGGTTCGTCGACCGGATGTGACTGTAGACCGATGCGAGGATCTGGTCGCGATCACTGAAACTGCCCGTGCCATACTTCCCCGCTAAGGTATTGGCACCGAAACCAGGAACCGGCCGAGCGGTGAGGATTTTGAGGAAATTCAAGACCCGCACATTCTCAGCTCCACTGTAGAAATCCGAGTGACGCGACGCCCCAACGCGGCGTTCGAACCTGTAGACCCCCGCCATCTGGTCGAAGTCCGATGGGGGCGAAGGGTTGCGCGAATCAATCGGCCACACGCTGACACGCGGGTAGCCATGCGCCGTCAGTTCTGGCGCGCTGCTATCGGTCGTTAGGAAAAACTTCCCGCGGGCGACGCGATTTGCCAGCGCCGGATCATCGCTGCTAGATCGTGTAAGCATTTCATCCAGAGATCGGTAGGGCGTGTAGTCATTTGGCTCCGCGCGGGCCGTCAAAGACTCCGTCATCGGCCGTGTGCCCGCTTTCGACCCACCAGGGCCGGTGCCATTGCCGATGCGCCATAGCAGCTGCGCATCCGTAATCGCCAGATCCGTCATCTGACCATGCCCACCCTCCGGCGTGCCGATGCGTCTACCAGGGAACAACACCGAACTCAGACACACCATCGCCGGGTGGCCCGGGTGGCGTTGGTATTCCCCGGCGGTCGGCTGCGAGTTCGCCAAGCCGCGGTCCTCGACCGTATCCGTGCGCGGCATGTCCCAGTGCACCCCCTCCGACGCGGTGTTGATGTTGATCTTGCAAGTGTTGTCGTCTGCCCAAAATGCGATCCGCCCGACGATCGGATTGTCAGGGCTCGGATCCGCAGCACCGATAAAACGATTCGCCCCGTCGAGGTAGCCGCGTGAGCCATCTTGAAGGAGGTAGATCCACTGCACTGGCATCGGCAAGGAGGTCTGGTCAACGCCATTGATCGTCTCCTGAAAAGCGAAACCCTCGGCATCGGAGCGTGGGTCGACGATTGGAAACTCGAGCTCACCATTCACCATCACCGGTTGGTTCAGATCGACAAACCGTGCTGGCGACTGATCCCATGCGACCGGAAGATCGGCCAACGCTTCCGACGTTGAACCAGCCAGCAGATCCGGCGCTGAGTAGAGTTTGTAGAGGCGAGAGGTTGAGCCATCATCACGGAAGGTGCGGATGGCACCCGGCTGGCTAGCCCAACCTTTGCCCGACTGGGTCGTCGCTTCGCGCACCTGATGTGCGACCAACTCGAAAGCGCGCTGAGCGAGGTCTTCCACGTGGAGATCCCGCGGCAGGGGTTCCTCTGGGGGATCGAGATCAGCACGGGCAGAAAAAAGACAACAGACGACCACGACCAAGATCCCGAGGGGTGGCAACAGCGCACATCGATTTTTTTTCATTCTTAATCTTGCCCGTCTTAATGGACTGCCTTAGATGACGCCCCCGTCGGGTTGATTTGACCAAGAGCTGCGCTTTTCCTCAAGCACTAAGTTTCGAGGCGATAGGAGGCGAAGTCCGTTGGATAAAATCGATCTTCATCGCGATCGGAATCTCCAAGCCGCATCTCCCGTTCTACGTGCCCCAATAATACGACGACAAGTATTCACTGGACTCCATCGTTCTGCCCAAGATCGCGCAAACCGATCATGATGATATCGTTAACGACAGGGGGAAGCCTCTGGAAGCCTCTGGAAGCCGAAGGCAAACCCTCGGCATCTCCTTGCGTGGCAGCTGGGCTGGGATCAGGGCGATCTGGTAGCCGTCGATCAAATTTTTGCCGATTGCGCTTTGCTCCCTATCTCTCATACTCCCGGCGATGAGATCCCTTACCAGACAATTCCTCATGAGAGCCTCACTAACACTTATCCTAGCTGGCTTCAGTTTCGCCTCTACCGTTCGGTCGCAAGAGGGCAAGATCGACATTGAGAAGCTCGATCCGAACATGACCTTGGAGAATGCGGACGCCAAGGGCATCGTCTGGTTTGATCCGCGCACGCCACCGTTCCGGCTGGTCGGCTTCCCCTGGATCGGTGAGGACAAAATCTACCGCAGGTTGCCCATCAAGCCGCAGTGGCCGATCCGCGGTGCCGTGGACAGCCTGGCGAACTCCACCGCCGGTGGCCAGATCCACTTCCAGTCCGACAGCCCGAAAATCATGCTCCGCGTCAAGCTGCGGCAAGCATCAGGGATGTACCACATGCCGGCGACCGGGCAGAGCGGCTTCGATCTCTACATTGGTGAGCCTGGAGAATCACGCTACTTCAGCACAACGCGCTTCGATGCGAAAGCGGCCGACTACGAGGTGACGCTCTTCTCGGGAGCACAAGCGAACCGGCACTTCACACTGAATTTCCCGCTCTACAACGGGGTTAAGTCAGTAGAGGTCGGCGTCATCGCCGGCTCGACCATCGCCGCCCCTTTACCCTTCGAGGCCGAAGGCCGTATCGTCGTCTATGGAACCTCGATCACCCAGGGAGGCTGCGCAGCCCGGCCTGGAATGGCATACTCGAACATCCTCAGCCGTCGCATGAACGCGGAGTTTGTTAACCTCGGCTTCTCCGGAAATGGCAAAGGCGAACCGGCGCTGGCGAAACTCATCAACCAGATCGAAAGCAAACGCGTGGTGGTTCTCGACTACGAAGCGAATGTCGGCGCTGGCATCCGTGACACGCTTGGCGCATTCATCGACCTGTTGCGCG
>JBLHKE010000603.1:0-4993 GCA_047619485.1 Verrucomicrobiales bacterium
GTCATCGGCCTTGAATCCGACCGGGCTCTGACCGATCTGCACGCCGTTGCGCCAGACGTAAACCGTCTTGTCCTTGTAGCTGAGCAGGATGCTGATCGGACCATGCAGGCTCTTATTCGGATCCCAGGTGACTTTCCCTGTCGGGGTCGACTTGTCTGCGGCGGCTCGTGCCTCTGATTTCATCAGGATCGAGGCAGGGCTGGCTGATTTCGACGGTGTCGATTGCTTCTTGGTGAGCACCACGGTCGATCCGTTCTTCATCTCGTCGTAGATCAGTTTGGAAAACTCGTATGGAAGCCGGATGCAACCGGCCGAGGCTGGATAGCCAGGTAATTCCCCTGCGTGCATCGCGATCCCCGTCCAGGTCAGGCGCTGCATGTAAGGCATCTTCGCCCCTTTGTAGATGCTCGACTCGTGGTCGATCCTGCGCTGCAAAATCGTGAACACGCCAGTTGGTGTGTTCTTTCCCTTGCGGCCGGTGCTGACCGTCGAGCGGGCGATTTGAACGCCGTTGCGGTAGGCGTAGAGCATCTGGTCGTCGATCGTGCACACGACCAACAGCGGCCCGTTGGGAGAGCGCTCTGGGTGCCACTCGTACTCACCAGGTGCGAGTTTTTTTTGCTCTGGCGCATCTTGCTTTTTGAAGATCCGTTTTCGCGCCTTGCGGATGTCCTCCTGGGCGGGGGAAGCAATGACGAGGGACAACAGGAGTAAGATCGGGAGGGCGGCGGATTTCATCGACTAGTAGTAGTCGAAAAGTGATTGGCCGCAAGGGAGGCGGATTGCTTTTACCAATTACCTGTCTCGGATGATCACGTCTCAGAGGTGAATCTATCAAACATCACCCAAGTGAGCTGCCCATGGCATTTGGGGGTAGGGAGAGTGCCATGGACAGCCGCTTTCGGGGGGTGGGGGAGCTGGAAAAAGTGGGATGCCCAGGCAGGGAGGAGAAGCCTGGACAGCCCTGGGTAGCCAGAGGTTCAGCGCTGCGGGTTACGCTGGAACCGCCTCTGGCTGGGGGGAGAACTGAGCGATCTGTCGGGAGAGGCGAGTGGAGCAGGACTTCTTCGCTGGGGATTGGTCTAACCGCTTCAAGGCATGGCGGAGTTTCTCGATCGCTGCCTTCTGGATCTGGCGGATCCGTTCGCGCGTAACTCCGAACGTCACTCCAAGTTCTTCGAGGGTTTGCCGACTACGCTGATTGAGCCCGTAGCGGGCAGCGACGATCTCTCGTTCGCGCGGATCCAGAACCGACAGAATGTCAGCGAGGTTGCTGACCATGTCCGAATCGCCCGCGACCTCCGCCGGATTCTCAGCGGCGGTATCGGGGACTATGCTACTGAGATCTAGCTTGTCGGTTCCATCGGAAGAACCATGTTCATCGAGCGAGGTTACTGGTTGGGAGACCCGGCGGAGCAGAGCGATCTTCTCAGGTGTGAACCCCTCAACACTGACGGGTCTATCTGCGGCTAGAGGATCAACAGTGAGCTCCTGCTCGGCCCGGTCGAGATCGCGGAGCTGTTGCTGGACATGCAGCGGCAGGCGGATCGTCCGCGATTGGTTCCCCAGCGCGCGTTTGACCCCCTGCTTGATCCACCAGGCAGCGTAGGTGCTGAACTTCACCCCATAGGTCGGATCGAATCTCTCCGCAGCCTTCATCAATCCGATATTCCCCTCGCTGATCAAGTCTTCGACGGGGAGTCCGTAGCATGAGTATTGGTTGGCGATCTTCACCACCAGTCGGAGGTTCGCATTGATCAATGTCTCGAGCGCTTCAGGATCGCGATCCTTCTGGATTCGCGTTCCGAGCTCCAGCTCTTCCTCACGGCTGAGGAGCGCATATTGGTTGATCTCTTTGAAGTAACACTTCATCGAGAAACTCGATTCGACATAGTGACCTGACTTTGGCTTGCTGTGTAGTGCGTTCATATTTTCTACTTTAGAAAATAAAATAGAAACTGCAACAGATTTCTTTATATAATTTGTTTCACAATCGCCATCGATGAGGTATTATTGTGTCAAAAACCCTTTAAAACGTGGGATTTTGGATCAAAACGAGATGTCAGAAAAATCAAAAACTGCCCGGATCGAACTCTCATTGTTCCGTCGACAGTGGCTCAAAGTGGCAGCCTTTGTCGGGGATCACCCTTGGATGGCTACCATTGTTTCTTGCGGGGCGATCGGACTGGTTCTGTTTTACGGAATGTATTTGGGCGGCTTCTCGCACTTCTTCGAGTCGGGTTCGAGGTGGCGACTGGAGACTTTTGGTGGCCGCCATGAAGTGGAGCGCTCGGTGCAGACTCCCGATGTTGTGCTTTCGCTGAGGCATCCACCATACGATCGCCTCGACGTGACCACGCCGACGGCAGTGCACTTGGGCGGCACCGCGTTCCGCAAGGAGCTGAGGAGTATGCTCAATGAACGTGGAGGTCGGTTGCGAATCAACGTGCTCGATCCGCGCCTGACGGATCCGTCCAACCCAAACCACGCGCGATTCGTCGAGCTGGCAGGCGCCTTCGGCATGACGCGCCATGAACTGTCGGCGCGCTGTTGGCATTCGGCGGCCGTGCTGCTGCACCTGGCGGAGGAATTTGGCGAGAAGATCGAGATCCGCCTGATCGCGGAGCCGGTCGCCGGCGCAAAGTCTCCGTATTTCTGCATCGGGCGCAGTGGCCACTCCTATCAGTCGGAGAACCCGAAGAAGCGACTGGACGTGATTGTTCCCCGACCCGCCGAGTCGACCAACTCGGACTCCTTTACCCACCCTGGCCTGATCATCAAAGACCGGCCAAACAATGACCAGGTGATCCGTTTCACTGACGCGTTCAAGTCCGCTTGGGATAATGCAACCCCATTGGATCAGGCACTACAAGACGAACTCCAAAACTACCTCGATGGCAAAAGCTCACCAGCAAGTTAGTCTTTCAAAGCTCAGCAGCACGCTGAGGGAAGCCCGCCAAGAGAAGGGGTGGACCTTGGAGCAGCTTTCCCACGAGCTTTGGGAGCGTGGCTTCCCGACCGCCCAGAATAAACTCTGGCGCCTTGAGAACAAACCTCCGAAACGGATCGATACCGAACTGCTGCTGTTTCTTGAGAAGGTTCTCGATGTCGAGCTGATCGATTCCGAGGACAACAAACAGGTCCTGATTGAGGACGTCCTAGAGCTGGTCGATCGATTTGTCGATTCCGCTGCCGATAACGGCGTTCCCGAGATGCCAAGCAATGGTCGCCTGCGGGAGATCCATCGCAAGCTGATGGTGCTCACAGAGACGAGCTCAAAATAGTATTCGGTCGGATCGGTCGCCAGCGATTCAGTCCGCCGCCGGTCGTAATCTAGCCCTACCGGTTGCGAAACTCCCTCGGGGTCATACCGGACATGCGCAAGAAAGCGCGACCGAAGTTGTTGGTGCCCGAGTATCCGAGTTCGAACGCGATCTCTTTCAGGCTGGTCGACTCGTCTTCGAGCATCCGGCGCGCGGCGTCGAAGCGTACCCGTTCGACGAGGCGCTGGTAGGTGATGCCCTCGGCTTTGAGCGAGCGGAGTAGCGTGCGACGGCTAACGCCCAACATCTCTGCCGCCACGTCGCAGGTAGGAATATTCCGGTGGCGCATGAGGAAATCAAGAACTAGCCCCAAAGCCCGATCGAGCGGCTGCGGTGGCAGCGGTTCGGAGGCACTTGTTCCCGTAGTGTCCCAAAACTCGGACGGGGCTCAGGCGGCCCTCCTGTAATGGTTCAGAAGACCTCCGAGCCTCGATTCACAGACGACCTCCCCTGCGGTGGTCGCGGCCTCCCCGGTAGCCTCGATCAACCTGTTCTCCAACCCCTGGTGGTTCCTCTCGTGGTGGTAGTGCTCGACGTACTCTGTCACGGCGGTCCGAAGTTGCTTCTCCGAGAAGAATATCATCCGCTCCAGGCACTCCTCCTTGATCGACCGTACGAACCTCTCCGCGAATGCGTTCAAGTTGGGGCTGCGCGGGGGAGTCCTGATGATCTTCACTCCCGAGACGTTCAGGATGGAGCGAAACTCCTTCGTGAATCGCGGGTCGCGGTCGATGATCAGGTAGCGTTTGCCCGTCAAGAAACCACTAAAGGCATCAGTCGCGTTCCTGGCGACCTGCTCCATCCACTTTCCGTAAGGCTCTTGCACGATGCCCATGATATTGACGCGGCGTGTTGCCAGCTCGATGGCGAACAGCACATGCTAGCGGACGAGCGACCGCCCTACCCAGATCTCGACAGTGAGCATGTCCGAGGCGGCGATGACGTCCCAGTGGGCCCGGAGGAAGGTCTTCTACGACATCCCCCTGCGAGGAGCAGGTTCGATCCCGTGATCCTCTCGAATGCGGGCGATCGTGTTGCGCCCGACCTCGTGTCCAATGTTCCATAGGGCGCCCCGGATCCGCGTATAGCCCCACGACGGATTCTGCCTGGCCATCCTCACGACCAAGGTGGCGATTTCTGGCCCGATAGTTGGACGTCCGACCTTCCTCCGGCTGCCGTCGTATTTCTTGGCAATCAGCTGCCGGTGCCAGCGCATCAGCGTATCGGGCGTGACGAGCGAGCCGATCTCCCGCAGCGCGTTCCGGCAAACCAGCTTCGCTTTCGCCGCCAGGCGGCGGCGTTCCGCGTCGGTGAACCTGAGCCTCTTCGGATCGAGCCGATCGCGGAGAACCCGATTCTCCTCGCGGAGGTAGTCGATGATCGCCGCCTGCGCCCTATTGGCCCAATGGGCCAGCGCCGAGAGCAGCAGATAGAATGGTTGTATGAACATGGTTCCAGAATAGTCCGAAATTGGGAGAGTTCATCGCCGGGCAACGCGTTCTTCCTCAATGCCCCGGGCGTCGTCCGAGTTTTGGGACACTACGGGGTGCAAAGTCCGAGAGCAGTTTTGTGGCATCCGCCTGGTCGTGGGCGGTGGTCTGGGTGGGATTATTTTGCAAGGGGCGCTGGTGTTTTTAGACCTAAACCCGGGCGGGAATAGAAAGTAACAG
>JBLHKE010000604.1:0-4992 GCA_047619485.1 Verrucomicrobiales bacterium
CCACGTCCAATGCACCGGACTCGATGCTCTGCGTCACCTGGCTGCCCAAATTCGTCCAGTCGTCCGCCAGCGCCACGGCTGCAGCCGCATCGATCATCCCCGCCCCATATCGGTGATTGAAGTGGAACCCCGCCGCATTGTTCACCCAGCCGGAATCGATCGCATCGACCTCCCTCGATGAGCGCACAAGAATTTCCTGCACATCACGCCAGCCGAGCTCGGGATTTTTCTCCAATACCAAGGCGAGCACACCCGAGACCAGCGGTGCCGCTGAAGAGGTCCCGCCGAAGCTGTCGGTGTAACTCCCGTTCACCGTCAACGTCGTCGTGGTGATCCCCGGGTCGCCGAAATCATCGTCCGAGGGCGCGCAAACCAACAAGTTCGCACCAGACTCTGCGTACCACGGCTGGCGACCATTCGACGCCACCGAACCGACCGAAATCGTCTCGATGCGATTGTTGTAACCGTCGTAGTTCGAGTAGTCACCCGAGTCGCGGCCGTTGCCGGCCGCCCAGACGTAGATCGTCCCATTGCCACCGCGACCAGCACTTACACCACTCTCGAGCGCAGCACTGATCAGCGGTGCCGCCACGAAAAAATCTCTGCCGTCGTCATCCGGTCCCCAGCTGTTGTTGCTGATATCGATCACGTCCGTGCGCCAGCCGATCGCCTCGCCGTCCTCCTCGTCGGTGGTGTCGTTCGCGATCAGGCGAAGCCCGACGAGGGATGCCTCCGGGGCCGCCCCGCTCACCCCGATGCCATTGTTACCACGGGCTGCTGCGACCCCCGCACAACTGGTGCCATGATCATCGAACGCGCTGCTGGGCGTGGGATCGTCTGGTGTGCCGTCGTTCCAGTCGTGGTCGATGGCCGTGTTGACGTTGGCGGCGAGATCGGGATGCGCCACCTCGAGCCCATCGTCGACGATGCCAATGGTCACGCCACCACCCTTGAGCGTGTCCCAGACTCCAGTCACGTTGATGTCGAGTCCGATGATGCTACTATTCTGCCCCGTGTTGTGCAGATGCCACTGGTAGTCCAAGTTGGTTCCCGAGTAGGAAAACTCCGGATCGTTGGGAATCAGGCGTCGGAATTTCTTTCGCGCGGTCAGCGGATCCGCCACGACCACCCCCGGCAGCTGTCGGACGGCATTGAGCTTCGTCAGTGAATCACCGATTTTCGGAAAACTAAGAACGGCGAATCCAGGCGCGAATTCCGGTGTCGTGAACTTGCTGGCACCAGCCGCCTTCGCTATTTCCCCCGCATCGGCTCGCGGTGCGAGTTGCACCCGAATCTTGCGCGTCAACCAGCGAGCGTACTTCGCTTCACGCGGCTTCCCTTTTTCGAACAGTCGCAGGTCGAAACGCATGGTGAAGTCCTGTTCTAGGCGCGTCGCTTCCGCCTGGATCCCCTGCTCAGTCTGGTGATCGCCGACCGAGACGATGTGGGATTCCCCTCCGAGCGGACGGCAGACAAGCATCGTGCAATCGATTTCAAACTCACGCGAAACCCCGCCCTCGACGAGCATGTGGGTTTCGGCTAGAACCGAATTAAGCAGGAGAAATGATACTAGGAGGAGTCGCCGCATCGCGGCTACGTTGGCACTAAATGAACCCCTGGTCGAGGGTTCACACCCCTAGTGGTCTTTACGCTTCTGGGAACTCCCACGCTTCGATCCCGAAGGCACCGTCGCCGTCTGCTTCGAACGCGCCGGAGCCGCCGCCGCGGGCTTTGGCGCCGGGGCAGGCTTGGATTGGGCCGCGGGTCGTTTTTGCTTAGCTGGGCGGCTGACCACGGTCTGTTGGCGGTGCTTGATCTGTGACAACGATGACTGCTCGCTCTGAGAATCCGATGACGACGATGACGGCCTCGAATTGGATAGCGATGGACTCTGTCGCGCGGAACTCCCCGAACTCGAACCACCGCCAGAAGAAGCACGACTCACCACCACCGGCGACGAAGTCTGCCGCCGCTCAGCAATCCTCTGTTTCTGCACCGCGATCTCACGATCAGCCTTGGCTATCCGATCCTGGCGAACGCGGATGTGCGCCTCGAGTCGCCCGCGTGCCTCCGCCTCTTTCGCCAGTCGGTCGTCGATCAGTTGCTGCCGCTGCGCAAACATCTCGTTCTGTTTCGCGATGGCAGCATCACGCCGCGCCTGCTCGGCATCAAAGTGGTCGGAGCCTGTCGTCGGGGTTGGTTCTGGTTGCGCTTCGGCAGCCACGATTTGCGCGCCTGATTTCGCCGCGCCCGATCGTTTTTGCAAAACTTGCACAGGGATTGGTGCCGGCCTCGGCAATCCGCCAACCCCGGCGAAGCGCACTTGGCGGGAAGTCCCTGCCATCACCTTCACGTTTCTCCGCCCCGCCCCACCGATCGAACCTCGCGCCTCCTCGACCATCTGCTTGCGCAGGGTTCGCTGCTGGTTGCGACTTTTCACCAGGCTCCAACCGCGATCGACCGCAGCCGCGCTCAGATGCCTTGAGGTCGACTCACGTCGCTTAGCGCCCGCGATGCGACGCTTCACGGCAGCCTTCTCTTCGGCCAGATCGAGCGGTCGTTTGTGAATCCGATCAGAGCTGCGCCGGTCGGCGATGACAAAGTCGGGGCCGTGGTTGTGCACAACACCGCCGTTAGAATGCAGGTGCGTGATGTTTTTCGAGCTCGCCACCAAACTCACATTGTTGGAGCGATGCACGATCACCTTCCGGCAATCGAGCGCACCAAAATCCGCATGTGTCACGAAATGGTAGTGGCCAGGACCGATGCCACAATGCGCATCGACCCACCCGCCAATCCCGAGGCTTTGGTTCCACGTCGCACATGGTGGTAGCGGGACCCATCCGATGTGCTTTCCATTGCTGCGCCAAGAGACCCAAGCGGAGGCCCATTCCCGACCTGGCACCCAGCACCAGCCCTGCTGACGGACGTTCAACCAGCGCCCATAGTGATCGCAGGCCCAGCCGAAAGGATCGCGCGACGCCCAGGTCCAACCGTAGTCGGTGTAGTCCCAAGAGCCATTGGTGTAGGGTTGCCAACCTTCTTCAATGTAGCTGCTGTCTGGCCGCCAGATCGGACCGTAGTCCGGCGTCTCGTACCAGTCGCCATACGGCTCCAGAGCCCCACGGAAATCGCCGTAGGCTTGCTCGTCCGGCTCGAAGTCTCCGAGGGCGGGCGGCGCGATTGGCATGACCACTTCGGGCTCCACCAGCTTCGCACCCTCCTTCTCGTCAACATAAGCAACGATCGCATCGACAATCGCGTCCTCTTTGCGCGGGTCGTGCGGCTTCACCTCCTGATGGATCAGTTCGGACGCGACGCTCTCCAGTCCTGCCTGGATCTGCGCCTTAAGCCGCAGCGATTCGAACTCGAGCCGTTCACGTTCGAGCGCGATGCGTTCCAGCGCTAAATTCGACCCGTCGTCGACCGCAGCGACCGCCGGCAAGGAACGCTCCACCATATTGACGCCTAGAATGGCGATAAGTCCGACGACGCTGAGTGCGACGACAATTGCGATAGCGATCCCCCTCTTGTGCATGCGACATTGGACGCTGGAAAGAAGCTGGCATTCAATGTATTTATACGCAATTGATGTTTTTTTCGCACTGCCGTAGGCTCGAGACCGTAAACTTCTCACCATGAGCGCTCCAGAACTTCCCCACAAGTGCCTCGCATGGCTCCTTGTCTCCGCTTTCATCCTCACATGGGGATCAATCCCTGCTCACGCAGCCCCCACCACTCCATCGCTCGCCTCGCGCATCCCGGGCGGTGCCTACACGTTCATCGAGACTTCGGGGCTCTCGAAAATCATCAGCGACGTGCGCGGATCGGAGCTGCTGGATGGTTTCTTGCAGAGCGAGGACTTCGAGCTGTTGAGAAAAAAGAAGTGGTTCAAACAAATCGAGTCGTCGACGAAGACGGCCGAGTTCGTGCTGCGCATGAGCCTGTGGGAGGCCAGCTCCAAGCTGCTTGGCGGACGCATGGGATTTGCGGTCTACCCGGCTGAGGACGGGGGCGACCCGGAAGTCACCCTTTTGGTACGCCCGGCAGAACCGAGCGAGTGGTTGAAGCAACAGGTCTGGTCAGCACCACTATTACGGGTCGGGCTGAAGCGCATCGAACGCGTGGCCTTTGGCAGTGAGGTTGCCGCCTACCGCACGCGCGGCTTTAATAAAGAGAAGGCGACCTACTTCGCGCTGCACAACGATTGGATCGCGGTCTCATCAACTGAGCGGCTGCTGAAGAAGACGGTCGTCCTACAAGATCCGCCCGGAGCCAAACTCGAAGAGGCCGGATCGAGGATCGGAGACGAAGCCCCCTACCAGCGGATGACCAAACGGATGGGCGCCGCGCACCTCGGTCGCGCTTTCATCGACACCCAGCGCGTCGCCAAACTCGCCGAGTCTGCCGGACCGAACTTCGGCCTGCCCGAGCACATCAATGACCCGATGCTCTCGCTCTTTCTCGGCGGCGTGAGTGAGCTGCTCAACAACTCGAAATTCGCCGGCTTCGTGCTCAACCTCGATGGCAAGCAACTGCGTTTCGCCTCGGGGATCGATGCCCGCCCACAGGATGTCGACGAGCGCTACCGGATCTTCTTTTCACAGAATCCCAGCAGCGGTATGCAACCGCTCCCAGAGGTCGGCGGCCTGATCGGCGGCTTCACTCTCTACCGACAGTTCGGCAGTTGGTACCGCAAGCGCGGCGATGTGTTGAAGGATTCGATCATCCCCGGCATCGAAGGATTCCAGGGCAACATCGGTGACCTCCTACTCGGCCAGACAGACGCCAGCGGCAAATCCGCCATCGGGGACAAGATCGCCTTCGTCACCGCGATGCGTTCCGACGCCGGAGCAGAAAGCAACGGAGCAGCGCTCCCGGGCTTCGCCTTCGTCGTCGACCTCGCCCGCCCCGAGGAGGCCGACAAGACCATGGACTCGATCTTCGAGGCGGTGCTGGCGGACATCAGCCATCAGAATGACGAAAAGTTCT
>JBLHKE010000605.1:0-4977 GCA_047619485.1 Verrucomicrobiales bacterium
TCGAAGACGATACCGGAAAGCAGTTCAGTGCGACGGTCATCATTCACGTGATCGACCGCGAAGACGATCGCTCGACCAACACTGCCACTGTCAAGGTCACCGGGGTCAATGACCTGGCGGTCATCGAAGGGTTAAGCTCCCTGACGTTAACAGATAAAGACGTGGGGAGGCCGTTTACCGGTGTGACACTGAGCGATGTTGACAACCAGGGACAGGAGTTGCTCTCATTGACGCTGGATCTGGATCCAGCACTGGGCATCTTTTATCATCCCGACGGGCTCTTCGTCCGCTCCGGAGACAGCTACATTTCCGCGTTCATGTTACCAACTGATGCCACCGCTGCGCTCCGCGGGATCATTTTCCAACCGACGCCTGATGGCAGGGTCTCTAGGGATTCTTCCGAAAGTATCGAGATTTCACTGAAGGTTTTCGATGGCCATGAGACGGTCGATCGCTCCACCATGGTGACCGCGAAGCACCCGCCGCAGAGCCAAGTTTTGCCGGTGGTAACGGCGACTGGCGTCGATGCAAGCATGACCAACGGGGGATTTGGTTCTGCCGTTGTGATCGATGGCAACACGATGGCTGTGGGGGCATCGGCTCGCAACGTTGAAGGTGTCGATTCCGGCGCGGTGTTCATCTACGAACGTGTAACCATCGCCGGTGTGGATTCGTGGCAGCAGAGTAGATTGGTGCTGCCTGAAGATGGCGCTGCTGGTGATGAATTTGGCGGGGCAGTAGCGCTCGAGGGAAATACACTGGTGGTCGGTGCAGCCCTCGACGACACGGGCGGAAATGATGCCGCGGGCGCTGCCTACGTCTTTGGGCGTGATACTGGCGGAGTGGGAAACTGGGGGCAGGTGAAAAAGCTCATCGTTTCAGGAGCGCCTCGTGCTCCAGGAGATCAGTTTGGTTCGGCGGTCGCCGTCAGTGGGGACAGCGTCATCGTCGGTGCTCCATTTGCTAACCGGACGGATTCTGACACCGGGATGGTCAGGCTGTTCGAGAGAAATGAGGGCGGGGTTGAAAATTGGGGACTGCGCCAGGAGATCCTGCCTGGGGATCCTATCAATTTTGACTGGTTCGGTGGCTCGCTGGCGATCGAGGGCGATACGCTTATTATCGGCGCTCATGGGGCAAACCGTTCTCAAGACGCTGATGGATTCGATCTCGGGGCTGTCTATATTTTCAATCGAACTGGTCCGGTAGCGGAGCCTTGGCAGCAGTCGAGGAAACTCGAGCGCTTCGCTGACGCCCGCACCGTGCGTGATGATAATTTTGGCAAATCCGTGGATATTTCTGGAGATATGATCATCGTCGGAGCATCACGCTTCAACCCGAGTCCAGCGGCCGAGGACGCAGGCGCTGCGTTTATCTATCGCCGCGATCTCGGCGGGGCTGGCAATTGGGGCTTGGTACGCGAGATACTGAGTGATGCCCCCGAGCCGGGGCAGCAACTTGGTATTTCTGTCGCGATCAACGATTCGATCGCACTCGTCGGCGCGAGCGACATCGACTCTTCGACCCTGCCCGGTTTCGTGCTCTGCTATGTTCGCGATATAGGCACTCTCGATACCTGGCGCTTCACGGACACACTCTTGCCGCCCGACCCGAGCCAGATCAGCGCATTCGGCCACCGCGTCGAAGTCGACGGTTACGCCGCAGCGGTTGGCGCGCCACTGGACCAGAACAATCCCGACGCGAAAACGCGTGCTGGAGCGGTCTACACGGCACAACTACAGCTCTCAGATCCCGGCGCTTTCGCTCAGTTAGCCTTGGCCTGGCAGGTTGCCAATTTTACTCTGCCAGTCGTCCAAAGCCGGACGCTGGAAGGAAGCCTCTGGGGACTCGAGGCGGATCCAGATCGTGATACCTATACAAATGCCGTGGAAATGCTGATGGGAACCGACCCGAACCAGAAGGATCTCGACAACATGAAAATCTGGCTCGAGCCCCTAGGTGGCGGCAGGTATTCATTACTCTACCAGCGCTCAAAAGACTTCCCAATGGAGTTCGTCATATCCTCGTGGTCCAGCGATCTTCACCAATGGCGTTCCGGCGGTGCCACCGAGACGATCGAGACGGATCTCGGAAGTGCAGAGGTCATTCGTGCGACCTTCGGCGGCGATCCACAAAGCCGGTTGTTCGTGAAACTTGTGATCGGTGCCCAGTGAATCAGTGCTGCCCGTAGCTGAATCGCGGCCCTCTGGAAATACGGTTTCGTGATTGGTTTGCATCCGATGGGGGGAGCAATCGGGCAGGGAACCGCTGCTGTTGCGCTGGGAACCCAAGCCTGGTGGAAGATTGAATGATTCCTTGAGCCATCGAAAAGTTTGTGTTTGCTCTACCTACTGCGCGGCCACACGATGGCGAGGTGAAGTCGTCCCTCTCTGCAATCGTTTTGTTGGCTACCTCGCTGGCATCGTTCTCCCATGAAGAGTCACTGGAAACGCCGCCGGCAGAAGTCGCGGACATTCATCTCGTGGCTCCTGCTGCATGGGAGGGATACGAGGTGAATCGCGATCTCGTTCCATCTGGAAAATTTGCTAGAAAGCTCATGGAGCCGATGACTCCTCGTTACGTCACTGTGCATTCGACTCAGAATTTTGCTGCTGGTGCAGATGCCCTTGCTCACGCCAAATTACAGAGGCTTGGTAAATTTACCAGCACCCATAACCGCATTGGCTATCTCGCATGGCACTTCACTGTGGATCAGTCACACGCTATCCAGAGCCTGCCGTGCAATGAGCGTGGCGAACACGCTGATTACGATGGGCCGGGGAATACCTACTCCATCGGCGTCGAGATGTGCGAGCACCTTAAAAACGATCGCGCCAAAACACTCGACCGCACTGCTCGGCTATGCGCCCTGCTTATGGCTGAATACCAAATCCCTCTTCAGCACATTGTACCTCACTACCATTGGCCCAGGATTCGCGATGACAAAAAAGACCTAGGTCATAAAAATTGTCCTCATTATTTGTTAGAGAATGGTAAACCGGGCAAGAAGTGGCAGCAATTTCTCGGGCAGGTGCTCAAGCACTACAAAACACATCCGAAATACGATGCGGCTTTGGTTGTTCATCAAGCAAGCCTGCCTCCTGTAGTTGCCCGGTCGAAGCCTGAGCAAGGGGCTGTTCGCAAGGGGAATCCGGAAACCGTTCTTCCGCCTGCTTCTAAGCTAGACACACAGTCGCCAAATTGAGTGAACCCGCGTGATGGATTGCTAGGACACTGGGGCAGGGGAGACCGGGGCTAATCTCAATCAAGCGCCCCCCCTAGAGTCCCTTGAATCCGGAGCCGACCATGTGCTTGGCAATTCATCGCCTTCTCCAGATCGCCGCGTTCGGCGCAATGCACAGCACAGATAAACGTACGATCAAAGATCCTAGCAGTTGATGATGTCGAGCGAAACCTTCCGGATAAATCAGAGGGGGCACATGCTACTCTGGGGGCAATCCGCGTAATGGCTGTATTATTGACCACCGGCATTAGAGTGCGGTTGATCTTTGGTGGCGAGGAATATGCACAAGGTGGTTTGTCCTATGTCCTCGTCGCGTTCGCAATTCTGATGCCCTGGGCCGCCTGCCGTTTCGGCGGAGCCGAGCTGATCCGCAAGTATGAGGTCTCGATCGACAGCGACGGTCTGTGGTCAACTCCAAACTCGCCACCTCCCAAAGACACGACCCGTAGTTTCCGCAAAGTAAAATTAGAATTAAGCTGCCCCGTAGAGTTCCGACGACGGCGGATGGTGTATCCTTCTTGCCGTCTTGGGTGAAGCCAGTGCTCTGGACACCGATCACTAGGGTGATACGCCGGAAATGAGACCGAGCGGGGTAGTTCATGGATAGGCGAGCATCGCTCGATCGAACCAGCTCTAGTAGAGCGACTCTGGTTCACAGGGGATTTGGTGCTTTTTTGCTAAGGGAAGCGATCTGCACGGGTTAGCCTCAAGTAGTATTTAGACGCCATTCAAGACTTAACCAACTGCCCTCCCATGATCCATCTTCACTTAAAATTCGCTACGTTCTTGGTGCTCGCTTTGCTGCCATTGCCTGTGTTTGCGGCACCTGCGCTGCTCTTCGACGGCAAGACACTTTCGGGATGGGAAGGGGACTCCAAGAATACTTGGCGAGTCAGTGATGGCGTGATCGTTGGTGGATCGTTGCAAGGGAATCCGCGCAACGAGTTCCTCGCGACCAAAAAGAGCTACCGCAACTTCCACCTGCGCCTCGAATACAAATTGGTCGGGACGGAAGGTTTCGTCAACGGGGGAGTGCAGTTCTGGAGCAAGCGCATCGTTGATCCGCCGAACGAGATGTCCGGATACCAGGCCGATATCGGTGCGGGGTATTCGGGGTGCCTCTACGACGAATCTCGCCGCAACAAGATGCTTGCCGTCGCCGACAAGGCGCTCATGGCCAAACTCGAGAAGCCCGGTGACTGGAATCGTTACGAGGTGATTGGCGTGTGGCCGCAGATCCAGCTTCTGGTCAACGGCCAACAGACAGCAGTCTGGGTCGAGAAGGATCAATCGATTCCACGTGATGGTTTGATCGCGCTGCAGATCCATGGCAATTGCAAGGCGGAGATCTCGTTCCGCAACCTCAGTATCGAGACCTTGCCCGACTCCCCGGTGCCTCCCCAGTTCGACGTGCTGAGTCGCATCGGAACCGGGCAAGCGCGAGTCCCGGTCGCAGCGTTCAAGGGGGCGAAGTTCGCACTTGGGGAGAACGAGACGATTGTTTTCGCCGGCCAAGAAAATTTCGTTCGCGAACAAAAATCTGCTGCGCTCGAGGCCTTGCTCGCAAGCGCCTGGGGCGAAAAGAAACCCCGCTTCCGCTCGATGGCGTGGGAGGCGGACACAGTTTACGATCAGTGGCGGGATCTGCACTTCGGCGACTGGTCGCAGCAGCTTACCACTTCAGGGGCGACGTTGATCATCGCCCAGTTCGGGCAGATGGAAGCTCTCGATGG
>JBLHKE010000606.1:0-4975 GCA_047619485.1 Verrucomicrobiales bacterium
TCCGTCTCGTAGAGGACATCGGCGCGCACGCTCAGGATACTGAGGGCGGAGATTGCAAAGATGGCTGCGGCTCGGGGGAAGTTCACAACGGGTTGGATCATGGACGGGGAAAAACTTATTCCTAGGAAACCGTCGGAATGTGGAAAAAGCCAGCCGAAATCGCTGCTGTCCGCCTCACTCGCCAAGCGATTGTTGCAGCAGGTTGCCAATCCCGGTATTGCCTTGGTAGCCGGTGTCTTCATCAGGGGCGACTTCGACAGACTCGTCGAGTTCGTCTTCAAGATCGTCAACGATGTCGCTCCACCAGAGGTCTTCGTCGACGACCGCGTCTTCGAGTGCCTGTTTTTGCTCCTCCGTCAGCACGTGATGAATTTCTTCGTCCGCTTCTTTGGCGAGCAGGGGAGTGCTATCTTCCGCACCGGAGTTACCTCCAGTCGACGGCTTAGAGGCATTGGACGAGTCCGCGTCTTCGTCATCACCCTCACTTGGCAGGTTCGAGATGTTGCTCGTCTCCGCTTCTCCTACTTGGATCGCGAGTGCTGGATGGTAGGCGGTGGAACTGCGGGCGAGGAGTGGAAAAATCTGATCTTGTTGTTGCTCGGTCAGATCGAGTAGGCGGGTGAGGCGGTCGAGTTCGCGGGAAGCACGTTTTTCGATTCGTCCGGCAAGTTCGGCGAGCTCCTCTTGGCTGGGTTGGTCGGTGCCACCGATCGGGCGGGGGAGATTGCTGACAACGGGACGGGTTTCTTCTGAGTAAATTTCCTTCCGTGGGGTCTTTGTCGGTTCAGTGGTTGCGGTTCGGGCTGTTTTCTCGCCAACAGTTTTCGATTTGGTGCCCTTGTTTGGGTTCCACGCTGGCCAGAGTGACTTGCTGCGTGGGCGTTCCTGGTTCGACGCTACGACCTGATCACCGGGGTCGACCGAAGGAATTTCAGGGCGATCTTTGTTGGAGTTGGCTACGTAGGTTCCGCTACCGAGTGCGCCGATCGCAATGCCGACGAGTAATAGCCAAGTGGATTTCATGAAACGGGGGTGGGGGACAAGAGCGCTGCTGCTTGGGTGAGGCTGCGGCAGACTGCTAAATATTGGGGGATTGTTGAGAATTGGCAAGCATTTCCCGATACAAATAAGGGGTAGGTCGCTGTCTGCGACCCACCCCCATGATGCTGTATTCTCGAGGCAAACGAGCCACGATGAAAGGACTAGCGACGGAATGGAGGGCGAGGATCTTCTGGACCTTCACCTTCACCTTCACCTTCGCCTGGGTCGCCACCACCGTGTGGTGGGCGATGACCGCCGCGGCGGTGTCCGAGGTGAGCGGTGAATTCTTCGAGGCTGATGACACCGTCGTCGTCCGCGTCGAGGCGGGCGAAGATGGCTGCTGCACGCTCAGGGTGTTTCTCGGCGAGGCGAGCCACGGCTGGGATCGCATTGAATTCTTCGGAGGAGAGGCTGCCATCACCGTCGGTATCGGCGGTGTTGAAGCGCTCGTTACGGCGTTCTTCGATCTTCGCACGCAGAGTCTCACGAGCTGCTTCGCGCTCGCTCTCGGAGATTTCGCCGTCTTCATCGGTGTCCCACTGCGCACGGCGCTCGGCGCGAGCGGTGTCGCGGGAGTCTTTCATCGCTTGGCGCTCTTCCTCGTCGATCTTGCCGTCTTGGTTGACGTCATATCCGATTAGGAAGTCTGGGAGATCGCCATTGCCAATGGTGCGTTCGCCAGCGTTGGCGAAGGTCAGGCTGCCGAGGGCGGCTGCCAAGATGATGCAGGTGGTTTTTTTCATAATTCTGTTCGGTTTAGGGTAAATCGGGGATCTCTTTGAGACCGCTCTTCAGTTGGACAGACGGAGGCTGGAGCTGTCCGGTTACATTTTTCTAAAAGAAGGCGTGAAGTGAGGGGAAGAAGGCCGGAAATTTCTTGTTTTTGACAGGTGCACGGCTACTTCGGATGAATCGCCAGCACAAAGTGGCAGCAGAGAGCGCAGCTTCAATTTGCCATCGAAGCTACGGCAACGGATCGATGGCTCTACTCCCATCAGTTCCGGTTTCCCGCCCGGTGCATCTGTGTTTTCCTTAAGGCACTCGGGCGAGGGGTGATGTGGACAAGATGTCCGAGCTCCTGTTTTGCCCCGCCATGGTTAGCAGTTTGAAGAGCCTAGTGATTGCAAAGTGCTGTGGCGCTGGATACCGTCCGAGATGCGTCTCATCCTAGCTCTTCTCTTCTCGATCAGCGTCTGCCTTGCGGCCGATCCACCCAATGTGCTCGTCATCCTCACCGATGACCAGGGCTGGGGAGATCTGAGCGGCAGTGGCAACCCGAATCTGGCGACGCCCAACTTGGACAAACTGGCGGCGGACGGCGCGAGCTTCGATCGGTTCTTCGTCTGCCCGGTCTGTTCCCCGACGCGCGCGGAATTTCTAACTGGTCGCTACCACCCACGGGGTGGTGTCTATTCGACTTCGGCGGGCGGCGAGCGGCTAGACCTGGACGAGATGACCGTCGCCGATGTCTTCAAGGCCGCAGGCTACGCGACGGCCGCCTGGGGAAAGTGGCACAACGGCATGCAGTATCCCTACCACCCCAACGGGCGTGGCTTCGACGAGTTCTACGGGTTCTGCTCAGGGCACTGGGGGGATTATTTTAGCCCAATGTTAGAGCTAAATGGACAGATCGTAAAGGGGGATGGGTTCGTGGTCGATGATTTCACCAATCAGGCGATAAGTTTCATCGAGGAGCAGCACGCTGCCGGCAAACCGTTCTTCGGCTACCTGCCCTACAACACACCGCACTCGCCCATGCAGGTCCCAGATCGCTGGTGGAAGAAGTTCGAGAATACCGACCTCCTGATGCGCGGGGACAATCCGAAGAAGGAGGATTTACAACACACGCGCGCCGCCTTGGCGATGTGCGAGAACATCGATTGGAATGTCGGGCGGCTGATGGCGAAACTCGACGCGCTAGGGATCGCGGAAGATACGGTCGTCGTCTTCTTTCACGACAATGGACCAAACGGCGCGCGCTGGAATGGTGGGATGCGGGGACGTAAGGGGTCGACCGATGAGGGCGGCGTGCGATCGCCATTGTTCGTCCGCTGGAAGGGGACGATCTCGGCGGGGCGGCAGGTCGAGAAGATTGCCAGTGCGATCGATCTTCTGCCGACGCTCGCGGATTTGGTGGGAATCCAGGTGGCGTGGAAAAACCCGGTGGACGGGATGAGTCTGAAGCCGCTTTTGATCGGCGACGTGGAGGATGTCTGGCCGGATCGCATTCTGTTTTCCCACTGGAAGGGGCGCGTCAGCTTGCGCACCCAAACCTTGCGGCTGGATGACAAAGGCCGGCTCTATGACATGGTGAAGGATCTCGGCCAGCAGAACGACATCGCGGGCAAGTTTCCTAAATTGTCCAAGGGGTTAGGCAAAGAGGTCGCCGCGTGGCGGAAGGAAATGCTGCCGGGATTGGAAGACGACAAGCGGGCTTTCGTCATCGGTCATCCCGGATCCAAGTTCACCCAAATACCGGCGCGTGACGGCAAGGCACATGGTGGGATCGCGCGCTCCAATCGATTTCCTAACTGTTCCTATTTTACCAACTGGAAGTCGCTCGACGACAAGATCACTTGGGAGGTCGAGGTCGCTCAATCAGGGCGGTTTGCTGTCGATGTCTACTACACTTGTCCAGAAGATGATCTCGGGTCGAAAGTCGAACTGCGGATGGAGGATTCGGCGATCAGCGGTGAAGTATCCGTCGCCAACGATCCCCCCGAGGCGGGAGGTGAACACGACCGCTCGAAACGGATGGAATCCTACGTGAAAGATTTTAAACCGATGAGGCTTGGGGAAATTACTTTGGAGAAGGGGGCGGGGGAACTGGTGCTGCGTGCGATAGAGATGCCCGGGGATTCGGTGATGGAGTTCCGTCTCCTGATGCTCACGCGCCTCGACTAGGGAAGCCTTTGGGGCATCGACCCCAGCTTGATCTTGACTCCGGACGGGATTTCAGCGATTCCATTGGGTCTATGGCTAACGAAATCGCACTGAAAGCTTCTGTCGAGTTGGGGGTTGTCCCGACGCATATCAAATTCGTGGGTGGGCTGGTGCCCGACGACGACGGGCACTTGCCGCGGAACGAGGCAGGGGAACTCGTCGTGGTGGCGGAGATGGCGAAACTCGTCAAGATGTCGCCGGTGAAGATCGCTAGTGCCCAGGTGACGGTTTTTGCCGGGGTCGATGCGGGGGACATGGACGACCTGTTCAACGGCCTGAAGGCACTCGATTTGAAAGCGCACATCATCATGATGGTCGGTGGTGCAGATCCGATGAATCCCGACGATGAAGATGCGGTTTGCGAGATGCTGAAGGCCGGTCTGGAGATTGCGAAGAAGTATGGCATCGAGCAGGTGGCTTCGACGTCCATCGAGGAGTGGATGAAACCAGGGGCGACGCCGAAGACTGGCGCTGAGTTCGAGGCTGCGGTGAAGCAGAATGCCAAGGTGCACGCGCGGGCCTGCCGCGAGGCGGACTTCGCCAACAGCGGGATCAAGAATTGGCACATCGAGTTTTTACGCGGTGGTGAATTTCAGACTTTCACCGATGCGGCGAAGTGCTGGGAGGTGGTCAAGGCAACCAACGAGGAACTCGGGGTGAAATTTTTCAAGGTGATGGTCGATGCGGCGCACTGCGGCGATTCGACCTTGTCGATCCCTGAGAACGAGGCGGTCATCGCTGAGATGGCGGCCTCCGATGAGATGGGCATGTTCCACGCTTCGGCGAAGACGACGCGCGGGTGTCTGTCGACCGATGATGGCTGGATCGGTGCGCTGATGACGGCTGCGGCGAAGACGGGGAAGCTGGAGTATGTGTTCGTCGAGCTGTTCCACCACGAAGATCCAGCTCTACAGGGTCTGCGCGACCTGGATCCGGGTCACGGCTTGGACACCACTGATGGTCGCAGCTATAGCGAGGCGGTCATTGACGG
>JBLHKE010000607.1:0-4973 GCA_047619485.1 Verrucomicrobiales bacterium
GTTGTTTGAGAATGGAGATTCGGTGTTCGGTGTTGGAGTTGCCCCGTTTGGTCTTCTGCGGAAGTACCTTCCAGGCGATGGGAATGGCGACTTTGTTGACGACGATCCCGATGGTCAGAATGTTGATATGGCGTTTCCCGTATTTCCAATTGGTGCGATCCATGGAGAGAGTCCAGCCTTCTGCGGGCCTGGGGATTTTTCCCAGGATGAATCTACCGAGGGAGACCAGAGGGATCGTGGCGTTGAGGAAGAAGTCTTGGAATCTGCGGTAACAACTTTCGTTTTTGGCACCTGTTAGATTCTGGGTGGCAAGGATTGTGAGGTTGACGCTTCGATGTCGCAGCAGGCTTGAGACCAGAAGGGTGAGGCACTTGAGGCGAGCCAGATTGATATCGAGGACGGAATTGAGCTGGTTGAGGAGATGAGTATTGAGCACCCAAATTTTGGGCGGCTATTTGCAATGCAAGCTTTTTATGTCTTTTTTCCGTTGAATATCAAAGAGTTAAGACCTCGTTTTTCTTCGTGTAGTGTGACTCCCTGTAGAGAAAGTCGCTCTGCACCCTGCCAGAGAAAGCAGCCCTCTTCACCATACCCAACGGCAATCCCGACAGAGTTGATGCCGGTTGCCATTCCGTTGGTATCGAGGTCGATGAAGCTTGGTGGTGTTCCGTAGCGCATCGGCACGCATGGCGCTGACCCGATCGATCCACATAGTAGCCAACGGCTTGACCCGCTACGTTGAGGTCAAGAACCGCAGCACCCATAGCCACATCAGAAACCGGAAGAACAACTGGGGGTTCCTCATACGCGCCGCTGTGAACTCATTGATGATGCAGGACGCCACAATGGCGATAGGGAGTTATCAAAGCAGTTGTATGAAGACGGGATAGCGAGGGCATTTTCGGCCTGTAACACGAATCACTCGCAACCGACCGGTCACGGTGCGGACGGGAACATAGGTTACACATAAACCGG
Source organism: Verrucomicrobiales bacterium (assembly GCA_047619485.1). Taxonomy (GTDB): domain Bacteria; phylum Verrucomicrobiota; class Verrucomicrobiia; order Verrucomicrobiales; family DEV007; genus JBLHKE01. Next base: position 976 of record JBLHKE010000607.1, read on the forward strand.
GCACATAGGTTACACTTTACGACCTATCGTAACTCTTTGCGCGCTTTGCAAGCCGATATAGCAGTTCGATCCGCCTAGCGAGATATACCCCGCCGTGTTCACCGTCTTCGTCTCTACACCTAATTTGTACAATTGGGGTTTGATTCTTTCGCTCATCCGTCTCGCCGAGGCGTGATAGACATCTGCCGGCACGCGCATCCCCAACCCCTCATGTGGCCGCTCGAAATTGAACTCCTTGCGCCACCTGTCCATCCTCTGCTGCTGCGCCCTCGGGTTCGCGCTCGGGGGTTTACAGCACTCGGCTTTCATCGTCCCGTGCATCCGCTCGTGACACCCGTTGTCCTGCGGACAACCGGGCCGCGAGAACTCGATCTTGATCCCCAATCCGACCCACCAGACGCTCAGCTTGCTCAGGCCGCCCGGCCCCATCGACGCGAACGGTGAGCCGTTGTCCACCCGGATGATCTCAGGCAGCCCCTGTCGCCTGAACAGGGACCGGAAGGACTCCTGCGTCCATCCCGTCGTCTGCCCGGGCAGGCCCTCCGCACGCATCAGGAAACGGCTGTACATATCCGTCACTGTCAACGGGTCGAACCGCTCCCCATCACCGGTCAAAAACCAACCTTTGAAATCTACCCCGAGGACGTGGTGGCAACGCTCTGGCGCTGTGAGTTCGCCCCTTCCACCTTGAACGCACCGGCGCGCTGGCGGCGCGCCTTGACCATCCCGTGCCTCGTGAAAACCGCCCCGACCGTGCTCACCGCCGGCGGCTTCTCGATCCCGTGTTTGGTCTCGAGGATCCGCCGGATCTTCTTCGGTCCCCAGGTCGGGTGCAGGCGGCGCTCGCCCACGATCAACCTCTCGATATCATCAGGCGTCCGTCCGGCCGGCCCCTTCGGTGCCCGGCTGTGGTCTTCCAGGCCGACACCATGCCATCTTGCTCATGCCGCAGAAGCCACTTGTGGCCCGTCTTGCGCGAGATCCCAAACTCCAAACAGAGTTCTGTTATGGTGAATCGACCGCTTCCGGCCAGGCTTATAAATTGTAGTTTCTGTTCCATTGGTGACACATTTTTCCAGGGCATTCGCCCATTCTAACGTGTAACCTATGTTCCCGGTCAGATTGTTACCCATGTCCCCGGTCCGGACCCACAAGGCGAGCAACCGCGACCTCACCTTGCTCATCGCGCCGACCAATCCGGACCGGATCGAACTCGGCAAAGGGCTGCAGCGCTGGGCACATGAGAGCTACTGGCTCGATGACAAGTTTACCGATACAGCACCGGGCACGCAGCCGGAGAGCTGGCGCCTAGTCCGTCCGAATGCGGTAAACGCAGCGCCGGGTGCCTGCCACGATGTGCTCAGATCTCTCGACCGCTACGTCCTCACCAAGAATGGCGCGGAAGACTTCCATTTCCGAATCGCAAAGCTTGGAGCACACTTTGGCCGCAGTGGAGATCGGGCAGTGGTTCTGGATCAGTAGGAACGATCCGTCAGGCTGGCACTGTACTTCGGCCATGAAGCCGTCTTCGTTCCTGAGGGTAGCTAACGCCTGCAGTCGATTCTGGAGTGTATCGCGAGCCGGGATACGGGACCGGTAAGTCTCGATCTGTTGCTCGGCGCATCGCGAGATAAGTCGTTTGACGCCCTCTTCGCCGAAGGTGTCTTCGGCCGCGTTCAACAAATTCACGGTCATGACCGCATGGGCGTCAGGAAACTCGGACTCGGCTGCCGGCGTCAGACACCACATCTTGGCTGGTCGGCCGATGGCGCGTTGTTCTTCCTGGTAGGTCACCAGTTTGTTTGTGCGCAGGGCGTAGAGATGTTGGCGGACGGCCATGGCAGAGATACCCAGTTGCGCGGCCAAACTTCCCGAATCGCGCGGCCCCTGCTGCTTGAGCAGATGCAGGATCGCCTGCCGAGTGGGGACGCCCCCGGATTTTTTCTGGACCTCACCAGGTGTCTTCATGCCGGGAAGCTTACGGCAAACCTGCCTTGAAGGCCAGCCGCATCAGAGATTACTTTCAAAAGAGGAAACTTTCGAAAAGCCCCTTGCGGAATAAACTGTGTCGCCTACCCTTTCGAAAGCATGCGCTTTCTAAAGTCAGGCGCTTTCTAAAGTCAGGCGACGGATACTGAGCCACCTGAGAAGACCGGAGCCCGAGTGCAAGAACCTAAACAGAGATTTATGGCCGACACCGCGAACAAATACCCCGAAAACGTCAGAGGAAACATTTACGTCGATGACCAGTGCATCGACTGCGATCTGTGCCGGGAAACCGCACCGGACAATTTCACCCGCAGCGACGACGGCGGTTATTCCTACGTCTATAATCAACCGACGACACCAGAGCAAGAAGCCCTTTGCCAGGAAGCAATGGAGGGTTGTCCCGTAGAAGCGATCGGAGACAACGGCGAAGACTGATTGCGATCGAACCAGAGAATGAGCTGCCTAACCAAACCGGTGCAACGAACAGTCGAACCAGAGGCACCCGCGAGAGCCAGTGTTGCGGAACGCTTCCGGCGTTTGAAGCGGAATGAAGCGGTGGAGGCCTTGCGACTTCGTCGCGGACAAACGCCTCGGACTGCAAGCGGGGGGCAAGGGCCGTGCAGATTCCAAGCAGGCTAGTTCGTGCGACCAATTTACCGGCGGGAGGAAACCGAAAGGTTCCAAACGGCCCCAACCAAAAAAACAAAACAAGCAGAACCAAAAAAACAAAACAAGCAGAACCAAAAACATCCATGAACTCACCGAAAATTACTGCCTACCTGAAACCCTCCTGCGGCTGGAGCCAGGGCGTGCGCGCCATCATGCGCAAATACAACCTAGCCTACGAAGATCGCGATGTGATCAACAACCGGGCACTCCACGCGGAGATGGCCCAAAAGAGCGGGCAGAGACTTTCGCCTTGTGTCGAAATCGATGGACACATGCTGGCCGATGTCAGCGGCGACGAAGTGGAAGCCTACCTGCTCAACGCCGGACTGGTGCAGCCGACCGTCGTCGTCGCCGATGCGCCGACCGACCGGGCTTGTGACGCGCATCACCATGAGTAACGCCTGACAGGAGCCAGAAAGATAATATTATTATGAGCAAATCTACAGATACAATCGATGAACTGGTCAAGCAGGAATACAAATACGGTTTCTACACCGACATCGAGACGGAGTCAGCACCGCCGGGCTTGAATGAGGACGTCATTCGGCTCATCTCGCAAAAGAAGAAGGAGCCGGAGTGGTTGCTGGAATGGCGGCTGAAAGCGTATCGCCACTGGCTCACCATGCCCACTCCGGAGTGGCCCATGGTGAATTACCCGGAGATCGACTATCAGGACATCACCTACTACGTCGCACCCGGCAGCGCAAGCGACGGCCCCAAGAGCATCGACGACGTGGATCCGAAACTTTTGGAAACTTACGACAAGCTGGGTATTCCCCTCCACGAACGCGACCGGCTGTTAGGCGTGGCGGTGGACGCAGTTTTTGACAGTGTGTCCGTAGGCACCACTTTCAAGAAGGAACTTGGTGAGAAGGGCGTCATCTTCTGCTCCTTCAGCGAAGCGGTGCAGGAGCATCCAGAGCTGGTCCGTAAGTATCTCGGTTCGGTCGTGCCTCAGACCGACAACTTCTACGCGGCGCTGAACTCGGCGGTCTTCACCGACGGTTCGTTCTGTTATATCCCGAAGGGCGTGCGCTGCCCGATGGAGCTTTCGACCTATTTTCGTATCAATGCGGCCAAGTCCGGCCAGTTCGAGCGCACGCTCATCATCGCGGATGAGGGCAGCCACGTCAGCTACCTCGAAGGCTGCACCGCACCAATGCGTGACGAGAATCAGCTGCACGCAGCAGTTGTCGAACTCATCGCGATGGACAATGCGGAGATCAAATACTCGACCGTGCAGAACTGGTATCCGGGCGATGAAAACGGCGTAGGCGGGATCTATAACTTCGTCACCAAGCGCGGCGTATGTCGCGGCGTGAACTCCAAGATTTCCTGGA
>JBLHKE010000608.1:0-4969 GCA_047619485.1 Verrucomicrobiales bacterium
GGTTGCGTGATCATCGCCATCGCAATCATCACCCGCTGGCGCATGCCGCCAGAGAACTCGTGAGGGTACATCTGGATGCGCTGCTCCGGGTTCGGGATCCCGACCTCATCCATCGCCTCGACCGCTTTCTTCAGCGCCGTCGCCTGGTCGAGACCATCGTGGACCATCAGCGGCTCGGTCACCTGAGTCGAGATCTTCAGGTACGGGTTCAAGGAAGTCATCGGATCCTGGAAGATCATCGAGATGCGTTTGCCGCGGATCTTGCGCAAGCTCTCGGCATCGCAGGAGAGCAAGTCCACGCCATCGAATATCGCCGTGCCGCCCTCAATCCTTCCGGGCGGCATCGGCAGCAACCCGAGCATCGAGTAGCAGGTCACCGACTTGCCAGAGCCAGACTCGCCGACGATGCCAATCGTCTTGCCCTTTTCAAGTGAGTAAGAAACTCCGTCGACCGCGCGGACGACCCCGTTGCGCGTGTGGAAGTAGGTCTTGAGATCGGTGACTTCTAGGAGGGACATTGGATTGGCTGGGGACGATGGAGAAATTATTTAACCGCAGATTAACGCAGATTTACTTCTTCGGATAACTGGTTTGTGTTGGAGAGCGCTACTCGCTTCCACTGGAGGCTTGGAGGAGAGAAGTTGGTGATGAGGCCAAGCGGCAACCCAGGCACCCGTAAATAAGGGCACCTCCGGAAACCTGCTGTGGAAATGGGGCGCAGAGAAAATTCCCGCTGGCGAGGCGATAAACGCTAAGCTATCTGGTGATAGTGGGCGCTTTAGCAACGAAGACAGCGGGGATTTTATCAAGCTCCAGCCCGCATGAGGTTTTCGGAGGTGCCCATTAGTGAGTATTTGTCCGATTTCGCCATCAGTGATTTGCGAGATCGCTTTCGCATCAACCACCACTTTGCCAAAAACGATCGAATCGGGAACGCAGCGCCCCACCTGCTCGCCTTTGTAGTCCACTGGAAAACTCCTCTGTTGCTCACATTCGATCTCCCTCAAGCCAAGCTCGACCACCATCGCATTCTCATACGGCTTCTCAGTCAGCCCCAACCCCAGAACGCCGTGGACCTCCATCGCACATCCAATGATCGCATGCGACTCCTCTTTCCATTCGAAGCCCATCTAAGAAAAATCTGCGTAATCTGCGTAATCTGCGGTTAAAAAATCGAAGCCCTCATCCAGCATCACCCTAATCCTTCGAAGCCCGAACATCCAGCGCATCCCGCAACCCATCCCCTAGGAAGTTCAACGCGAACAGCGTCAGCGAGAAAAATAGACCGGGGATGATCAGCAGCATCGGCTGGGTCTCCAAGAAGTTCGCCCCATCGCGGATCAAGATCCCCCACGAACTATTTGGTGCCTCAACCCCGAGCCCTAGATACGACAGGGTCGCCTCATACATGATAAATCCAGGCACCGTCAGAGTGGCATAAACCACGGTTGGCCCGAGCGTGTTCGGGATGATGTGCCGGAACAAGATCCGCGCCTGCGAAAGCCCCAGTGACCTCGCCGCCTCGACGAATTCCTGCTCGCGCAAACTCAGCACCTGCGCCCGCACGATGCGCCCCAAGGTCAACCAGCCGAATGCACCCAGCGCGATGAACAGCGGGACGATGTTCGCCATCCGGTCAGTGAGCTTCTTGTTCCATCCCCAGTGCTCGACGATCCATCCAGCCATCTCGGCAGTCCGATCCGCGATCACCACCTGCAGCACGATCACAATCACCAGAAAAGGAATCGCGAACAGCGTGTCCACTGTACGCATCATCACCGCATCTGTGCGCCCGCCGACAAACCCTGAGATCGCCCCGTAGACGATACCGATACACAAGGCCACTGCCGTCGCGACGAAACCGACGAGCAAAGAAATCTGCCCGCCATAGAGTGTGCGTGCCAAAATATCGCGACCGAGCTGGTCCGTCCCCAAGAAGTGCGCCGCCGAGGGGGTAGCAAATTTGTTTTCGAGGTCGATGGTATCGGGGTTCGGACAGAACCACGCCACCACAAAGCACAGGAACACGATCAGGACGACGAACAGGAAACTCGCCATCGCGAGCTGGTTCTTGCGCATGCGCGACCACGCATCCTTCCACAGGGAACTCCCCTGCTCGACCACCACCGGCACCGCATCGGCTGATTCTTTTTCAACACTGCTCATTCGTTTCCTAGGCGCACGCGCGGGTTGAGCATGCCGGTCACAATGTCGGCTGCAAGGTTCATGATCACGATGAGCAGACCAAAGAAAAGCACCACTCCTTGGAGGAGAAACGGGTCACGCGCCTTGGTCGCGTTGACGAAGTGCTGCCCCATGCCGGGCACTTGAAAAATCGTCTCCACGATGAATGAACCGCTGATCAGTGCTGCGAAAGCCGGCCCGATGTAAGCCACCGCTGGCAGCAATCCGCCCCGCAACGCGTGTCTCCAGATCACCGTCGGCAGCGGCACCCCTTTGGCATGCGCGGTGCGGATGTAGTCCTGCGAGAGGATCTCTAGCATACCACCCCGCGTCAGCCGGGCGAGGTAGGCACCGGAAACAAGCCCTAAGGTGACCGCAGGCAAGATGATGTCACGCGGGCTCCCCCAGCCAGCGACGTTGAAAAACGGCGTCTTCAAGGCCAGCCAGATCTGCAGCAACGGCCCGATCGTAAACGCCGGCACACAGATTCCAATCATCGCGACGGCCATCCCCGAGTAGTCGACCCAAGTATTCTTTTTCACCGCCGAGACCACCCCCAGCGGGATACCGATGCAGATCGCAATGCCCAGCGCGGTCAGCCCCAAAATCAACGAGGCCGGGAAAGATTGCGCGATCATCTGGTTCACCGATCGCGCCTTACTTGTCGAAATCCCGAGATCCCCCTGCAGCACCACCGCCTTTAGATAGAGGACATACTGGGTGAATACGTCCTTATCCAGGCCGTATTTCTTCTTCATGTTCGCCTTTACCTCCTCGGAGATATTCTTCTCCCCGGTAAATGGGTCACCAGGCATGCCTTTGATAAGGAAGAATGTGATCGTGTAGAGCGCGAGCAAAACGATCAGCCCCTGCAAGAGGCGATTGACGACGAAGCGGAGCATTAGTTTTTGTCAGCCTCCAGTTTGAGAAATTTGTATGGGTGATTGTCGAGGATCAGCGGGTTCCAACCTTTCAGATCCGGGTGTAGTAAGTAATTTCGGGTGTACCAATAGATAGGCAGCACCGGACGCTCTTCGAGAAACAATTCCTCAGCCTGCTTTAAGAGCACGTAGCGCTTGGCCTGGTCCCCTTCCTGCTGCGCCTCATCTAGCAGCCCCTCGAATACCTCACTCGACCAGCCGGTCCGGTTGTTGCCACCGTCTTCGATCCACATGTCCAAGAACGTCAGCGGGTCTAGGTAATCCCCGATCCATCCTCCTGCGGCCAAGCCGTAGTCCTGGCTAAACATCGTCGCAAGATAGGACGTCCACTCCATCTGCTTGATGCGGATGGTCACACCGAGATGCTCTAGCCACATCGCCTGCAACGCTTCGGAAAGCGCTTTGGCAGAATCCTGATCGGTCGTCAAAAACTCGATATCAGGCAATCCTTTGCCACCGGGAAAACCCGCCTCAGCTAACAGTTGGCGCGCCTTTTCCGGATCGAAGCGCACCTTGTCCGATGCCGGGTAATCCCCGAACGGCGGCACCATCCCCTTCGCCGGAGGTTGTTTGCCCAAGGTGACATTGTCGATGATCGACTGCTGATCGATCGCCAGCGAGAAAGCTTGTCGCACCCGTTTGTCCTTAAAAGCAGGGTCGTCCACATTGCAGCGGATGAAATACGTCCCGATCCACGGCTCGACTCGCAGTTCGTCTGAATACTCGTCTGCCGCAATCTGGATCATCTCGGCCGGAACCCTGTAGGTAAGGTGCATCTGCTCACTAAAAAACATCCGCGTCTCGGTGTAGCTATTCCCGATCGGAAGGAACCGGATCCCGTTGATGCCGACGTTCTCCGCATCCCAGTATTCTGGATTCCGCTCGACCTCGATGTGGTCGTTGATGCGCCAGGATTTGAGTTGGAAAGCCCCGTTCCCTACCAGGTTTCCCTCATCAGTCCAGCCGGTGAAGGGCTCACCGATCGCGCCGTATTTCAGCACGATGTGCTTCGGCACCGGGAACCAGGTGTAGTGCTTGGTAATCTCTGGGAGAAACGGCAGTGGACCACGCAGTTTCACCTTCAAGGTGTGCGCATCCGGGGCCGTGACCCCGACGGTCGAAAAATCAGTCGTCTCGCCTTTGTGAAACGCCTCAGCGCCCTCGATGTAATAGAGCATGAACGAGTAGTCCGAAGCGAGGTTCGGTGTCAGGATGCGCTCGAACGAGAACATGAAGTCCTCAGAGGTCAGTGGATACCCGTCCGACCAGCGGGCTTCCTCACGCAGGTGAAACGTCCACTCGGAGGCATCCTCGTTTTTCTCGACCTTGTCCGCCACCCCAGGTAGGTACTCACCGTCCTTGGAAGGGTGCTCAATCACCAGCCCCTCAAAAAGCGAGCGGATGATGTTGTTTTCCAAAACCCCACTGACAATGTGCGGGTCCAAGCCCTTGGGCTCCGCCGAGTTCCCCATGATCATGATTCCGTCAGCCGTCGCCTTGTCGACAGGAGTCTGGTCGCTACAAGCAGCCAACCCGAACACGAGCACTGCCGCCAACCAGAGCCCACAAACCGGGCGAATGGAAAACTGGAGAAACTGGATCGGAGTCATCGCTCGGAACTTGAACCCATCCTGAGCGAAAATCATCTTTAAAATGTTTTGAGAAGATTCCCGTCTCAGAGATAAAAAGAAAGGTTGAACCACTCACCCTAAACGATAGGCTCACCACTCAACCAACGACCGGAAACCTCCCTCCCCTTCATGCGAGATTACTTCATCAGGCGCTTCCTGCTGATCCCACCCACGCTCCTAGGAGTGACTTTCCTCGTGTTCTTAATCACGCGG
>JBLHKE010000609.1:0-4966 GCA_047619485.1 Verrucomicrobiales bacterium
ACCAAAATCGGGCGTAGACTTCCGCCGCTTCAAAATCTTGGAGCGTTCGATGAGCCAGCTTAGCTCAGTTGGTAGAGCAACTGATTTGTAATCAGTAGGTCAACGGTTCGAACCCGTTAGCTGGCTTTCTTAATCAACGAGTTACAGAAATCGGCCAAAAGTCTGTGACCGTAAAGCGACTTTAAAATATCCCCTCAAGCGCCGGGTCGTCTAGCATCTCCAACCGGATCGGTGGCCATTGATCGGCAGCCAGCTGCACCCTCTCCTTAGCGCCTGCTATGTCGCCATCGGCCACCAGTGCCCGCGCTCGGGCGTGGTAGGACTCGGCGCAGGTGTTCTTGTAACGTGGCGCGTCGTCAGCGTCTTTGTCGCTCGCGAACCGTAGAACACTGGCCAGGTCGTCGCCCAGATCCCCGTAGGGTGCATTTAATCAGCCGGGGTCTCACGCGGTCTCGCGATGGTAGTAGTTTAGCAGCCCGCCGACGCGTCTGCGCCTCCGCACGCCGGCGTCCGACTTCGGTGGTGGTGGTTCTGATAGCAGCCGGTTCTCCAGACCCTGGTGGTTGCGCTCCCGGTGGTGGGTGTGAATGAAAGCGGTGGTCAGGCGGCTTTCTCCTACCGGAAGGTTCCCCACTCTTTGTTCGCGCGCATCACCCGGAGCTGGGCCATGTCGGCTGCTGTCTCTTTCTTCCACCACACTCCCGGGATTTTCAGCCGCTGCTGGAGCAGGTGCCGGTGGGTGCTCTCGACCTCCCCCGAGCCTATTGGCAGTTCCGCATCGATCGCTCCCTTGAACTCGACGATCGGCAGCATCGATCCGTCCAGCTCGGTGAACTGGACCGCCGCCGGCTCCTTTCCGGGCGGGCGCTCCAGGTTGAACACATACGCCTCCTTGGCCACGTTGCGGGTCACCGCGCCGACGGTGTAGAGCAGCACCTCGATCGAGTAGTGTTCGGCCAGGGCGGCGACCGATGCCCGCCCGCTGCGCTCGGAGCAAAAGTCGGCGATGCGCCGCTGGAGCGACAGTGAGCAGCTGTGGCAGCCGATGTTCGCCAACTCTTTGAACACCCGTATGGTTGCGCCCCGCCGCCCCATTCTCAGCACCTGTTCGTCTATCGAGACCCGTCCGAAGGTGGTGTACCAGTGGAGTTTTTTTTACCATTGTTAGTGAGTGATGGATCGCCCTGCTTCACTCTGGTGATCTCTTCCTGGTGGGTGTTCTCGGCCCACTGCTCGAGTATGGTTTTGCCCAGCTGCCCGACCTCTTCGATAGCCATCATCTCCGCCTGGTTCGCGTCAAGACCGCCAGCGACTTCCTCCCCGAAGCGGCCCACGAGTGTTCTGATTTGCCTGGCCAGCAGCGGGTTGGTGCGCAGGAGTTCGAGCATCTTGGACTCCGATTCTGTGACCGGGAGGTTGCGGGTCAGCTGGGTGTCGGGCGCGTCTTGGTTGTTCATGCCTACCAACCATACGCATGGAATTAAAAGTACAAGTCATAATTTCAATAAGAGGCTACCTTTCGGTGTCCACCGCTTTCATTCCCCCCCCCCGGTGACCGCTGCGGGATGGTCAATTCGACCTTTCTCTGGCAAGGTGTGGGCATGAGAACGAGAATCACATGCCTCCTAACCATGCTGTTCATTGGCGCCGCGCTGCGCCCGGCGAGTGCGCAGGACGACACCTTGAAAATCTTCCTGCTGCTCGGGCAGTCGAACATGGAGGGACAGGCCTACAGTTACGACAATCAGAACACCGCTGGTTGGAACATCCCGACGATGGAGTTTCTGCTCAGCGGGACTCCGGCGGCGACCAACTACCTCAACAACATGCCGCACGGCTTCAAGGGCAGCCTCAACGCCAGCTGGCTGACGCCGCGCGACGACGTCTGGTGCCTGCACTACGATTCCGCCAACGGGAATCTTAAAAACGTTTCCCCGACCAAGGGCGATGCTGACATCTACAATGGCGTCGGACCGCTCGGTCCCGGCTTTGGCGTCGGCACCAACAACGGTTCGATGTTCGGCGCGGAGCTGTCGATGGGGATCCGGCTGGGTGACTCGACCGGCTCGCCGATTTTCCTTTTCAAATCTGACAAGGGCGGGACGACGCTCGGCAACGACTGGCGACCACCGGCTGCCGTGAGCAGTCGCGGCGGCAGCGTCGGCGTGAATTACACCAACAGCCTGACGCGCTTCAGCGAGTTTCTCGACGGGCTCGACGCGGATCTCGCTGATGATGGCATGCTCAACGCTTACACGGGTGCGACAGCGTATGAGATCTCGGCCGTATTCTGGTTCCAGGGGTGGAATGAGAAATTCGACGACGCCCCGTACAGCGCCGCGCAGTTGCAGGCCGAGTACAAGGACAATCTGAAAGACCTCCTCTATTCGGTGCGTGCCGCCGACGCGCGCATCCCTGGAAATCTCGGTATGATCGTGGTCGAGTCGTCCGATCAGGACCCGGTTCTCAATACTGCGCGGATGGCGGCGGTCGACGAACTGAACGGCGAGATCCCGAGCTCGGCGGTGTTTATCGATTCGGCGAATACCAAGAACGTCGACTGGGGCAACAACGAGCTCGGCGCACCATTTAGCAGCAACTGGGGCTTCCATTTTCATGCCCGCGCGGAGAACTTCTTGGAGATCGGCTGGAAGGCGGCCGGGGCGGCGATCGATAGCGGGTTTCTCGGCGAGGGCGCGGCGCTCTACTTTGGCTTCCCGCGCGTCACCGACACCGCGTTCGATCATGCGGATGTCGCGGCGATCATCAACGACAACGCTGACCAGGTGACGGTGGTTTGGGACAGCATCGACCACGGCAACAACGATGTGAGCGACTGGCCGAACCGCCTCGACCTCGGCGCCTGGGCGGGTGGGGCTGGTGAGATTCCTGCCACGCTGAGCCCGCTCGCTGAGGACACCGGTTACGTGTACCGATATTTCGCATCGAGTGCGGCGCTCGGGACGGAAACCTGGTCGGGTCTGGGCACCTTCACCACACCGTTTGAGAACCCGCCACCGCTGTTCGGCACGTCGAGCAACACGCCTCCTTCGACCGATGGTAGCATCGTCAGCTGCAAGTTGAACCGCGCCGCGGCGACGGCGACGCAGGTGGTGTGGGCTTTCGCGGACCAGGGTGAGGCCGATGCGGCCACTTGGGCTGCGGCTGCGGGTGGTGGTTCGTTTGAACTCGGCGCGGCGGCGGTCGACACAGTACTCAGCCACCAGATCACCGGCCTCGATGCCAGCAGCGAGTACGCCTTCCGCTTCATCGCCAGCAACGCCTTCGGCACCGTCTGGTCGGACGCGCGCATTTTTTTCACCGCACGCGATGCCGGTGACTGGGCCTTGGCCGCCTACTACGACTTCGAACCGGACGGCGATCCCTACAATGATCCGGCCGGCGAGTTTGCCGACGACCTGCTGGGGCTGTTCAACCCGGCGGTGTCGGCGGATGTCAGCGCCGCTGCGAAGGGCAGCACCCAGTCTGCGAGCTTCGACGGCAACAGCGCCTTATTCACCGACGCCTACAGCACCGATCTCGATCCCGACCCGAGCGCCTACACGATCATGTTCTGGGTCAAGGGACGCGACATCGATCAGGAGAACAACAACACGCGCCTGATGTCGACCCGCTTTTTGCCGAACGGATCGAGCAGCGGTGTGAGCAGCTGGCAGATCGAGGGATTCGGCAACAACGGCGCCAATGGCGACAAGATGGACCTGCGGATGCACGGCGATGTTTTCGGTGGCGGAAACTGGTTCCAACCGGATGCGACCAACGCGCTCGCCCGTTCTGATCAGGGCGAGACGGAGGCCGTGTGGCACCACGTCACATTCATCATTTCCAACAGCGGCAACTCCAGCGACCAGGGCGATTTCGGGCGCACCTTCGTCGATGGCGTCCAGGTCGGACCAGAGTACGCCGGGCCGCCTGCCGGTTGGGAGGGCAACAATCTCGGCAACCCGATGGGTCAGTTGATCATCGGTGGCCATGCGGAGAATGCTGGTAGCCGCGCTTTTTCCGGCTTGCTCGATGATGTCGCGCTGTTTGCTGGCATCGTCCCCGAGGCGGAAATCTCGGCGCTCGCCAACGGCCTGAAGAGCCCGCTCGACTACCTTGTCGAGCCCACTCGTTTCGAAATCACCAAGGTCCGGATCTTGCCCAACCAGCAGATCGAGCTGAGCTGGACCTCGGAACCCGACGCGGTCTACACGGTGCACTGGTCGCGCGACCTGAGCCGCTTCGATGCGGATGCGGGTGACGATTTCGCCTCCGGTGGCGATTCGACCACCGCCGTCTTCGACAACCCGACGATCACCCCCGAGCTGCCGGATGGGGCTCCGCGGCTCTACCTGCGCGTCAGCGAAAATCCGTAGGAGTGAGGCGATCAGGGCCAAGCAGCCGCGGCGCCCCGCCCCGATTTTGGCTGCTATTGGCCGGACGCCCCTGCTCCTTGGCGCCACGGACGATTTCTCGTCTTTGTCGTCGCCCGCCCGGCTCGTGAAATCGGCATGAGGCTGGTTTGACTTCGGGCCGAGAGGCAGCTCATTCTCTCTGTTCCCCGCGCCATGCTACGCATCCCGTAGTGTCCGGAAACTCGAATCGCCCGTATTCATGCGGCATCCCGTTTGAATGCGGCCATTGTGCCATTCCTGCATTATTCTGACCATTGCTTCCGGGATAGGGCCGCCCGACCCGCAGGCCGGACGACGCCCCCCACAGATCCGGACGAGCGCGATTGACGCATCCGGTTCCTCAAGGTTGTGGGTTCGTTACATTCTGGAGAGAAATAGGGGTCAGAGAGGAATGGCACGTAGTTAAGGGGTGTGGTCGCCAATATTTTCACTTATTTCGACGACTCTTTGAGACCTTCATCTGACCACGTGGTGCGGTCATCAGCTGGTAAGTTTTTGGTCTTCTTTTCTTTGCCCGTGGTTCGCTTCGGTGTGGACGTTCGGGAACT
>JBLHKE010000610.1:0-4964 GCA_047619485.1 Verrucomicrobiales bacterium
GAATTTTAGCCAGCACCAAGGCAGATTTCAGCGATTATAGCGGGCTATTTGAGTTGGAAGCGAACGCGGGTGATGGCCAAAATAACCAGCAGATTGTAGGAGTTATTTACTGACACGCCCTTAGCGTAGCTAGCGCCAACGGGTGATCCACGCCTCGAACTCTGACGGGCGCAACCGGTGTCGGGCGATGTTCCCAACATGCAGGTAGCTCAACTCGTCCTCGACCAACATAACGAAGACCTCGCGGTCCAACTCGGGAACTTCCTGCGCTGCCGCACGCGCAATCAACGCGGCAGCCTCACACTTGTCCATCCCTCCGCGCACCACCTCGCGCACGTAGCGTTTCAAGTCACTGCGGTAGCGGACGCGGAAAGGGTCGGGTTCTCCGAGCAAGCTGCGCACCTGCCCATAGAGATCGCACGAGCGCCGGTAGGCCCAGACGAAGACATCCCGCAGGAAATCGACGCGGTTGAGCTCGTACACGCCAACGAGCGCGCTGACGTATTCCGCTTTTGGCACTTTCACGAATGACAGTGGGCACAGGTTCCACTTCACCAGTGGAATGTTGCAGGCGAGGCGTGAGAGGCGCTTGTTGACGTCCTCAAAAGCCTGCAGGTAGGGAAGGTGAACCAGCGTGAAAAAAGATTGCTCGAACGGGTCGGCGATGGCTTCGGCTTTCTCCAGAACTTCCTCGAATCGATCCTGCAAGAACTGCGGCTGGTTGAGCGGGTTGAACACTGTGCCACTGATCCCGACTGGATCGGTACGCACCCGCCCACTCTGCATCGGGCTGCTCACCAGCCCGTCGGACAACACCGCATGCAGGTTGCAGATCGTGTAGGTGTCGAAGGCGAGCTCGTCTGCGTTCTCGGCGAGCATCTCGATCGCATCTTTGTGGTTGAGGATCATCTGCGCCTCGACGAGCGACTTCCCCTCGACGGCCTCGCCGATGTCGAGCAAACGCTGCGTTTCCAACAGCGAATAGGTATTGCCTTCCAGACGGCTGGAGTTCCATGACAGATCGATTAACAGCCGATCCATCACCTTGCGCAGGTAGGTCCCTGCTGGGAGTTGGCTGACACCCACTTTTCCAAGCTTCGCCAGATCTTCCCGCAACGGCGCCGGCAGGTAGCAGGTCTCGTTCGGAATATAGGAACTTAGAAACTCGGCATTGTAAGCCACGGGACGACGCTCCATCAGCGGGCGGTTGATCTCCGTGCGGATCTCTATGGCCTCTACGGACAACCAATCAGGCGCCGTCTCGCCGGCATCACGCGATTCGCGCACGCGGGTCTGGCGATCCCGCCATGACTTTTCCACCGAGTAAGCGATGTCTGCCGGATACTGATAACCTTGTTCAACAGGCGCGATGTAACGGCGGGCGCGCCCCTCGCCTCGAGGAAGGATGCGGCCTTCCGTCAAGAGCCGATCCAGCCTGCGCTGCAGGGTGCGTTTTTTGATCTCGAAGGCTCTAAGGGGTTGTCAGGAAATAAGTCATACAAAGATGCGCAGGAATTTTCGCCAGCACCAAGGCAGATTTCAGCGATTATAGCGGGCTATTTGAGTTGGAGGCTAACGTGGGTGATGGCCAAAATAACCAGCAGATTGTAGGAGTTATTTACTGACAAGCCCTAAGCAGTTCCGCGAGTGAGGCGCCTTCGGCTCGTCCGGCAATCCAACTCTGCAGATTCTCCAACTCCTTTTCTGGCACGATTCGTGGCATGATTCCCCTATTCCGGCATGTTTTTCATTTGCGCGCCACTATTTTTATCTTTCGCGCCAAATAACTCTTTCTTTCGTGACGTTTGAAAGGGTGCTATCCAAGGCTGATGCGTTTTTCTCTCCCTCAGTTGCTTGCTTTGATGTTGTCGCTCACCGGTTCGGCGTGTTGTTCGGAGCCGGAGGGCTATTATAACTCGGCTGAAGGGAAATCCGGGGAAGCGCTGCGGCAGGCGCTGCATGAAATCATCGACGGCCACACCGTGCTTGAGTATACCAACACGGACGAGGCCTTCGCCCTCACCGATCGCGACCCCAACGCGCCCTCGAAGGTTATCTTGATCTACTCACGGCGATCAGAACCAGCGCTCTGTTGCACTGGCGAATGGAATCGCGAGCATGTCTGGCCGAACTCGCTCGGCATCGATCGACAGCTCCCGTCCTATTCGGACATCCACAACCTGCGGCCTTCCGACTACCAGGTGAATTCGGAACGTGGACACAAGTACTTCGATGAGAGCGACCCGGACTCGCCAGCTTACAGCGCGCCGTCCCATCCCGAAGCCCCGCTTAGCACCGCCGATCTCGATTCTTGGGAACCGCCGGAGTCGATCAAGGGCGACATCGCCCGGGCAATGTTTTACATGGCGGTGCGCTACGAGGGGGATGGCGGCGAACCGGATCTAGAACTGACCGACGACGTCAGCGAGATCACTACCAACAACTCGAAGATGGGCCGTCTCACGACGTTGTTGGTATGGCACCTGATCGATCCAGTCAGTGCCGAAGAGCGATTCCGCAACGACGCCGTGTTCACCTATCAAGGGAATCGCAACCCCTTCGTCGACCACCCGGAGTGGGTAAACGAGCTCTGGCCTTCGCCTTTGCTGATCGAACTCGAAACAGACATGACTAACACCAGTGCTTCCCTCACC
This sequence comes from Verrucomicrobiales bacterium, assembly GCA_047619485.1. Classification (GTDB taxonomy): domain Bacteria; phylum Verrucomicrobiota; class Verrucomicrobiia; order Verrucomicrobiales; family DEV007; genus JBLHKE01. The sequence goes on from JBLHKE010000610.1 coordinate 2,655, forward strand.
TGGCCAACCGGCATTCCTCGTTCCGTAGTCGAAATTTCCGAGGACATGGAGGCCTGGCGGGAAATAGATGAGACCCCGCAAGAGTCCGACGGCATCCTGTCGATAGACATCGCCCTCACGGTGCACCCGCGGCGTTTCTACCGCCTGACCGTCCGCTGATAAAGAGCCTGTTGGGCTTAGGGCTTGTCAGTAAATAACTCCTACAATCTGCTGGTTATTTTGGCCATCACCCGCGTTCGCTTCCAACTCAAATAGCCCGCTATAATCGCTGAAATCTGCCTTGGTGCTGGCTAAAATTCCTGCGCATCTTTGTATGACTTATTTCCTGACAACCCCTTAGAGGATTCTGGCAGAATTGGGTAAGCCCAACAGGCTCCTAATTCAAGCCAGCCTCGTGACGCGGCGGCGCGTTCAGCACCGGATGATGGTTGCGCGACCGGAGCTCGCGCTCGATGCTTTCCACCAGCATCTCATCAGCCTCGTCGAGCCCGTCAAACAGCAGCGTGACCTGGTAGGATGCCACATCCGCCGTAACCTCCATCATCTTGCAATCCGCGACAAAGCCCTGCACGTCCAAGAAGGGATTCAGGTCGAACAGCGAACCGGTTTTTGAGAGACCGAGATCATCGCGAATCTTGTCAAGGTGCAGACCAATCGCAAGCTTGATCCCCGTATCGAAGTTGCGCAGACTCTTGAAGACGATGCCTTGCCCACTCAGATAAAGGAGACTGACAACCGGCGACCGATCACTGGGATCAGTGTTCGAACTTTCCTCTAGCTTAATGTACCTAGGTCGGACTGCCATGGCGGGGGTGGGTTTGATTCAATGAGTGAGTGAATCGGGTCTTCGTTTTTAGGTTAGCATTGTCTGCTTGGGTGTCAACGTGACCATCTTAATTTAGTTCTCTCGTGATCGCGTAATTTTAAAAATTTGTGCGCCGGGAGCAACCACTTCTGGCTCGCCCACCAGAACTTTCGCCCTTGTTCCATCGACCCTCGCTTGGCAAATGCCGAGCTTTCGCCTATGGATTACTCCGCAAACCGCGCGGTCTTTTTTTACACTCGAAAACGCCGACGCGAAAAAACTAGAACCAACATGGCGACTCCAAACCTTCCCCAAGTTCGCTTCCCGTGGCGCATGGCGATCTATGGCATCGCGATCCTCTACATTGCTGCAGACATGTATGTGTTCCACGGCCCGCTGAGCAAGATGATCGACCGGATGTACGGCCGCGGCATCGAAGAGCAAATCGCGAAGGTTCCGACGGGCCTGGTCGCGACCGTCAACACCTGGCCGATCACCATCGCCGACCTCGATCGAAAAGTGTGGGAATACTGCACCGTGCGTGGCTTGGCAGTCGATGAACTTGATCCAAAACGCCTCGAGGTGATCCGCGCTGTCGCTCTCAACCGCCTGATCAACGACCTCGCAGTCTGGCACTACGCGAAAATCGATCCAGTCGCGGTCGACGATACCGACATCGACGCCGCCGTCGCTCAGGTGCGTGGGCATTTTTCTAATGATGAAACCTTTACCAAACGGATCGCCGCCCAGGGCATGGACGCACAGGGTTTCCGCAACTACATCGCAGACCAGGTTCATCAGCGAAAATGGCTAGAATCCAAAGCGGCGAAACACATCACCGTGAGCGAAGAAGAGGCGCGCGCCTGGTACGAGTCGGATGAGGATTCGCGCAGCGTACCCGAACGTTGGCGAACGCGGCAGATCTTCATGGCAACCCTAGGCAAAAATCCCGCTGAGGTGCAATCGGCAATCGGCGCCACCGCGATTCGCCTCAGCAAAGGTGAGATCACTTTCGAAGACGCCGTCGAGCAACTCTCTGAGGACCAGCGATCGAAGAAAGTCGGCGGCGATATGGGCTTCTTCAGCCGCAGTCGGATGCCAGCTGATTTTATCAATGCAATCACAGGGCAAGAGGTCGGAAAGCTCGGGCAACCGTTTCAAACCGCGCTCGGCTGGCACTTGATCGAGATCACCGAACACCGCGAAGCCCGCGAGGCGGCTTTCGAAGAAGTCCGCGCGGAGATCAGCGCCTTCCTCGAGACCCGCAAGCGCCGCGACGTCATCGACCAGATCGTACGCGACTACCGTAAGCGCTCGAAAATCTGGCCGCCCGAACCGAAGCCTAGAGCAATTCTGGCGCAGTAATCGTTGATTAAATTTAAGGGCACCTCCGAAAACCTCATGCGGGCTGGAGCTTGATAAAATCCCCGCTGTCTTCGTTGCTAAAGCGCCCACTATCACCAGATAGCTTAGCGTTTATCGCCTCGCCAGCGGGAATTTTCTCT
>JBLHKE010000611.1:0-4963 GCA_047619485.1 Verrucomicrobiales bacterium
CACCACCAAATCCGAGATCGACCAATACCACGCCATCAGGCGTAGGAGGCGCAGGCTGCGGTCCCGGTAGAGCTGGTTGGGCTCCGCAAACTTGGAGATCTCGAAGTCCTGTCGCGCAAACGCCCGCACCACACGCAGGCCCGTCAAATTCTCCTGCACCACCCGCGTCATCTGTCCCTCCGCCTCCGCCACCTCCTTGAAGAGGTGTTTCACACGGCCTACGTAAATGTAACCGAACAGGATGATCGGCACGATCAGGACGAACGAGATGAGCGCCATCCGACCGTCCAGCATGATCATGATCGGCAAGGCGGTTAGCAGCAGCAAGACCGCGTTGCTCACGTCCACCACCTGGCTCGACAGAGCCATGCGCAGCGTCTCGACGTCCGACGTGCAGCGCTGAATCAAGTCCCCCGTCTCGGCCCGGTCATGGTATTTCGCCGGCAGGCGCTGGAGGTGATCGTAGAGCCGATCCTTCAACCTCCGCGCGATCCCATCCGACGCTTGCGCCGCGAACCGACCCTTGAAATACGCGAAGACACCCGCCACGAGCGTCAGCAGCACCATCAGCAGAGCCGGGAACCAAAGCCGCTCCCGCACGAACTCGCCTCCCCCCATCATTGCGATGATTCCTGAGGTCAACCGCCCCTCATCCGGTTCCTGCGATAGCGCGAAATCGATCGTCGCACTAGCTACCAATGGCGTCAAATAGTTGATCGCCGTGAACACGAACAACGCGGAAATCGCCAAGGCATACTTGCCTCGAAAGCCGTACATCAACATCCACAACAGACGTAGTGGCGAAGATGTCATTGATGATGACTGGTCGGAAACCATGGTCGTGATCAACTTAATCGAATCGCCGCCCGCAGATGTCGTCGGGCTGGCTGGAAGGAACAAGCGACGGCAAATGCCCTACCCCACCTTCGGCGGGGCAAAACCTTCGCGGTACTCACGGCTGACAACCGTATCGGTCGCCTTCTTGCTGTTGGTGAAGGTAAGCGTGGACTTGTCCCACAGGAGCGTCTCGCCCGGGAAGCGTGTCGCCTTGACCGCGAGCAGTGCCGGCTCGGTGATCCGGATGGCGTCCTTAAACGGCGTGCGCAGCTCTGTCTTCTTGCCGAGGCAGTTGTCGACCCAGGCGTGCCAGTGGTTGAGTTTGCCAAACTTGCTCAGGCCGGGTTCGCGCAGACCAGAAGAGAGCTTGCCGTCACGGCAGATTGTCAGATCACCGTTTGCTTCAAGTAGCAGCGTGCCGCCCTCACAGACAATCACAGTCATATTGCCACCTTTGGTTGGCCCAGGGATCCGCAATTGCTCAGGGCTCGGCTTCTGCCCGCTGTCCCAGTAGTGCACAGGGAAAGTCTTGTTAGCAAACTTGTCTGACGAGACCTTGTACATAATCGTCGACTTGCACGGATCGACATGGAAATGCTCGCCGGCCGGCTCCGGGCAATCGGTCTTCACCGAGTAAGGATCGTCCAGCTCGTCGTAGCTGAACATCAGCACGTCCATGATGTGGCAACCCCAGTCGCCGAGCCCGTTGGTACCGTAGTTCCACCACGAACGCCACTTGATCGGCGCTAGTAGATCCCGGTAAGGAACGTCTTGGGTCGGCCCCTGCCAGAGGTTCCAGTCGAGGTGCGCCGGAGCTTCGCTCGGGGCGACCAGCGTCTTTTCCTGGTTGAAATACCTGCCCTTACCTGGCGAACCTGTCCAGTTGTAGCACTCGATCGCCTTGCCGAGGCGTCCGGAACGCAGGATTTCGATCGCCGCACGGCGCCCGAAGTTGACCATGCGCTGGTTGCCCAGCTGTGTGACCAGATCGGGTTTGGCGGCGACCGCGCGCTCCATCATCGGGATCTCGGCGAGTTGGTGCACCAACGGCTTCTGTCCGTAGACGTGCTTGTTGTGCTGCATCGCCGTCAACATGATCGGCGCGTGGTTGAAATCCGGGACCGAGACGATCACCGCATCAAACTTGTCAGAGTGCTTCGCAAATGCCTCACGGTAATCTTTGCAGGTGAATGCCTTCGGATGATCTTTCGCCGCCCTGGAGAGCTGGTTTGAATCGACATCGCACAGGCCGGTGATCTCGGCCATCGGGTGGCTCGAGACTTGACTGCGATCGTTGCCACCGATGGTTCCGATGACGCCGATCGACAACACGCGCAACTTGCTGTTCGCGGGCGCAGCGCGCAGACCAGAGAGTCCGAGAGTGCTCACGCCGATACCGGCAAACGCTGAAGAGCGTAGAAATTGGCGGCGGCTCTGGGCCGAGATGGAGGAATTAGAAGTCTTCATGATTAAGAAATATCTGGGAATATTGAGTGTTATAAATCGCCAAGGATACCCGAATTTCTCAGCGGCGACAGTCCTTAAATCCCGCGACCCGACTGATATTTCTCCTTGGAGACTGACTCGGCTGACGGTCATACTGTATAGAACTAATTCCATCTTTATTATTACACTATGATCCCCAAAACTTTCAAAACGACCTTGGCCTGCCTGGCCATCGCCACTATCACCGCGTCCGCTGCCGACACCCTCGTCCTCAAAGGCAAGGATGGACCTGGCAAAGGCAAGCACATTGTCCTGATCTCTGGAGATGAAGAGTATCGTTCCGAAGAATCAGCCCCAATGCTCGCCAAGATCCTTTCACAGAAACACGGTTTCGATTGCACCGTGGTTTTCTCATGGACGGACACTTTCATTGATCCAAACAACCAGGGTGGCCTGCGCGGCCTCGCGGCACTCGATTCTGCTGACCTGATGATCATCGGCACCCGCTTCCGCAAACCGAGTGACGAGGAGGCCAAACACATCACCGCCTTCCTCAACAAGGGCAAGCCGGTCATCGGCTTCCGCACCGCCACTCACGCCTTCAACGGTGGACAGAAATTTGGCGACGGCGACGGCGCCATCGGCTTCGGCGAGTTCGGCCGCAAGGTGCTCGGCGAGCAGTGGATCAGCCACCACGGCGGCCATAAGAGCCAGGGCGCGCGCGGCGTGGTCGAAGCGGTCAATAAAGAGAATGCAGTGCTCAATGGCGTCGGCGATGTGTTTGCGCCATCCGACGTCTATGGCGTGAAGAATCTCACCGATGCGGACACCATTCTCATGCGCGGAGCCGTGACCAAAACACTCGATCCAAGATCACCGAACATTGAAGGTGGCAAGAACGACCCGATGCAGCCCCTCGTCTGGCTGCACCCATACACCGCTCCCGACGGCAAAACCAAAGGCCAGTCGCTCGCCACCACCGCCGGTGCCTCGGTCGACTTCGTCAGCGAAGGCCTGCGCCGCATCATCGTCAACGGCGCCTACCACCTCACCGGGTTAAAAGTGCCAGCGAAAGCCGACGTCGACTTTATCGATCCCTTCTACCCGAGCTTCTACGGTTTCATCCGGGACAAACAATGGTGGCCAAAAGCCGACATGCAGCCGGAGGACTACGCGCTCGGCAAGAGCCCACACCAACCTGACACCAAGGGCAGCCCGGCGTGGCCATTCCGACCGGTGCCTAAGAAGTAGCCCCGCGCAACGCGGAGACCGCCTCTGATCGCTCGAGCAGTATCGCCCGCTGATTCTGATTGTGATGGTCTGACGAATTCTGAATGCACCCTGCGGTGTTCCTCACCTCATCGTAGGACTACCTCACAGCTTCCAGAACACTTGGAGCAGAACCAGAATTGCGCTTGCGAGCAGCAAGGTCAGCAATCCGCCGATCTTGATGAAGTCGAGCATACGGTATTTTCCCGCGCCGTAGACAAGGATACAGGCCGGCTCTAGCGGCGCGATAAATGAGACCGATGCCGCCAACATGATACCAATGGCGAAGGTGCGAGGGTCGGCGCCCAGCCCGATTGCGGCGCTCATGGCGACGGGCAACACGACGAGTGCGGCGGCGGCGTTCGACATCGGTTGCGTCAACAGGATCGTGAGCACGATAAAGCCGGCGAGCACTGCGGTGATGCCAAGCGGTGCCAGTCCACCGGTCACCCATCCGGCAATCAACCCAGACGCGCCGGTTTTCTCCATCGCAGTGCCGAAGGCGGTCATCCCACCGATCAGGATTAGCAAACGCCAATCGATGAATTCGCGCGCCCGATCGGCGGGGATGCAACCGGTCAAGATCACTAGGACCGCGCCACAGAGGAAAGCAGAGGCCATCGGCAGCAGCCCGGTCGTGCCGGCGAGAATGGCTACCAAGAAGATGCCGATCGACTGCAATCCGCGTCGGGTTGCGTGCGGGGATGCCAGTGGGTCGTCGCCGTCGCCAAGTAGACGCAGCCGAGATTCGCTACGGCGCAAGTCGTCGACACGCTCGACTGGTCCATGGAGTAAGAGGACATCGCCATCATGCAGAGGCTCGGTCGCTAGGCTCTCGAGGATCGACGCGCCGCTGCGGTGGACCGCTAGCACGGTCATTCCATAGCGCTGGCGAAATTGGGTATCCTCCAAGGTGCTACCAGTCAGTTCCCCACGCGGTAGGACGATCGCCTCCACGACCACAAAATCGGAGTCAGGAAATTCGGATTCGATCTCGCTCGGATCGAGACGTGACCTGAAGCTTAGCCCCTCGATTTTTGCCAGCTTGCGCAGTTTCTCTGCGTGGCCGTTGACGATCAAAGTGTCGCCCTCCACTATGACGGTGTGCGAGTCGAGTAGCATCGCGACGCCATCGCGCACGATCTCGACTAGGCGGAAATCGACTAGCCCGAGAGAGCAGTCCATGGCGCGTTCGCCAATCAGAGGCGAATGCGGTAAGACACTGACCTCCGCGAGGTAGTTGCGCATTTCAGCAGCCTCACCAAGGACGTCAGTCTCGTGATCTGGCAATAGCCGCCATCCGATGGTGATCATAAAGGCGATGCCAACCGCGACCAAGATAAGTCCGATCGGTAAGATCTCGAACATGCCGAGTGGCGCATATCCGGAGCGCGAGATGTAGCCACTGACA
>JBLHKE010000612.1:0-4961 GCA_047619485.1 Verrucomicrobiales bacterium
GCTTACCATCTGGTCGGCCCTGTGCTTGCCGGCTTGGCCGATCGGGATCTTGATGAAGCCTATGCCTTTCTACTGCAGCTTAAGACTGCGCGGCCAAACTCCTTTTATTCTGGAGCGCTTCTCGAAGTTGCTAGGCGAGATCCGCAGGCAATGCTGGTCGAGTCCGAGAAGGCCGGTAGTAAGAGGTCGGCCTCCCGGCAAGCGGCAGCCAATGCGATGGCTGAAATCGATCCGCGTTCGGCGATCGAGTGGCTAGCCCAGCAAGAGGACGGTGCCCAGCTTGCGCGTTACGCGACCGCCAAACTGGAACCGGAACACTGGGAGCTGGCGCTGGACTTGTTCTCCGGACAGAGGGGCCTCTGGGTATACGGCTGGGCGTCTGAACATCCGCTGGAACTACTCGAGGTAGCAATGACTGAGCTGGGGGCGCGATTTTTGACTGATGGCATGGGACAGCATGCGGCGTCTCGCGTGGCGGGGCAGCGGCCAGAAGCTTTTGAGGCATGGCGCAAAGCGCACGGCGATGATCCTGCCGCGGCAATGTTCCTCGTGGCGTTTGATCAACGCAAGGCGCAGGGTCTTGCGCGGTCGCGGCCGATGACTGCGGCGGAATTCGTTGACGCCGAATCTGATGCATATACACCACATTTCTACGCCCTCTCGGAATCAGAGCGTGGTGCGGTGGCGGCAGCGGCGGCTGAGTTGCCAACAGAGGCAGCGTTGCCAACAGAGGCAGCCTCACAGCTGGTCATGTCTCTCACCAACAGGGAGCAGAAACTCCGGCCGGAGGAGCGCGGTGTCATTTTTGTAGCGCTCAGTCGCGAGAACCCAGGCACGCGCGCTGAGGTGCAAGAATACTTCCAGCAGTTAGCGGTCGAGTGGGGTCGGTTCATGTCGCAGGATGCCTTCGCCTGGGCGAGCGAACTGGAGGATGGTGATATCCGCGACTCCACTATGAAGACGGTGGTGGATCAGTGGCGAGCTTTCGACCCGGAGGCTGCTGCGGTTGCCGCCCCAGGGCCTCGAGCCTTCTCGGTAGCGCGGCCACCGCAGGCGATGGCGTAACTTCGATTTCAAAATCGAAGAGCAGTGCCCAATTACGAAGTCCGAGCATGATGAGCTTCGATTTTGAAATCGAAGTTACGGCCAGACCGACAGCCTCTGGAGCTTTATCCTACAATTGTTGGGCAACTTCCTCTAGCCAGCCCTTGTCGGGCAGGGCGTAGGGGCGGAAGGTTTCCAATGAACCCTGCTGGTCGTTGTAGAGCAGGGCGCGGTGCATCCCTAGCGTGCTGGCCTTTGGTGTGTCGGCTAGGGCGGCGCTGTCGTTGGCGCTCATCTGGAACAGGATGCGCATCTCGAATTCGCTCAGCGCCTTGCGGCTGAAGAAGCGGTTGACGTTGTTGAACGTATCGACGCAGACGAACAGGTGCAGGCCGGCGGCGCTGCCTTCCATGACGATATCGTTGAACTCGGCGCCGGGGTTGGCTGGCTTGTCGTCATCGTCATCTCCGAAGGAAAAATCGAAGTCGTCCTCGTGGCGGAGTTTCTTGAACTTCTGCAGGCCGATGATGAAGACGAAGATCGGTAGCGCTGTGTTGTTCTCAGCGCGGGCTTTGCGCTCAGCGCCGAGTTCGGCGATGGCTTCGACCTTGGTGGTTAGCGTGAGTTTCTGCGGGATGATCTCGGTGGCAGCCTGCAGTAACTGGTGGTCAGTCGTGCCGGGGGCGGTGCCGTCGAGGACGAGGAATTCTGCTCCTTCGTCGGGGTACTGCGCGGCGATCGAGATCATCGCGGTGATGGTCATCGCCAGCGAGGCGTCGTCACGTTGGCCGACGCACAGAAGGTGGTTGCCCGATTGGCGGTAGAAGGTGGCCTCGGTCGGCCCCTTGATCGAGTTCGGCGCGCCGAGCCAGGCGCGGGCGCCTGCTGGGGTCGTGGTGCGCGGGGTGCGGAGGACTTTCGATAGCTCGGGATTCTCGCGCACATCGGCGGGAGAGTTGCCTTCGAAGACGATCGGTGCCGGGTAGTCCTTGCCGCTCTTGGCGACGAGTTTTTGGACTTCGGCGAGGTGCTGGTCGCGCACATCTTCCGGCAACCAGACGGCCTGGAACGGGCTGTTACCAACCACCGCGCCAGCGCTGTCGTTGTAGATGCCCTCTCCCGGTCGGGTGAGCAATCGCGGTGCCGGGTTGCTCTCGTCCATGATGAGGAAGGCGTCTGCCTCGTTGCACTGAAGGGCAACGCGGATCACCATCTGACCCATGGTCGTGCGGTTGAGCGAGTAGGCGCCACCGAGCGTCTGCGAGCCGAGGATGACGTGGATGCCGAACGCTCGGCCCTGGCGGACGATGCGGTCGAGCAGCACTGAGGCGTCTTGGGAAATGCGATCCTCCTCGGTGAAATACTCTTGGAATTCGTCGATCATCAACAGCGTGCGCGGCATCGATTCCTCACCGCCGTTGCGCTTGTAGCTACCAAGGTCTTGCGCCCCGAGTTCGCGGAACAGGTCGCCGCGACGTTTGAGTTCGTCGTCGACACGCTGCAGGACACTGAGGCCGAATTCGCGGTCGGACTCGATCGCGATGACGCGAGCGTGGGGGAGTTTGTTGGTCGCGTAGGTCTTGAACTCGACGCCTTTCTTGAAATCGATCAGATAGAACTCGACCTCTTCGGGGCTGCAGGAGAGGGCGAGGTTGGTGACGATGATGTGGAATAGCGTCGATTTGCCGGAACCTGTTTTACCGGCGAGCAAGGCGTGTTGGCGGGTGCCTTTGCCGATAGCCAGGTACTGCAATTTGGTCGCTCCGGTGCGACCGATCGGGATGCGCAGCTCGTCGGTGGTCTCGTTTTTCCAGTAGTCGGCCGGATCTGGGGTGACGTGTGAGAATGGGACTTCGACGCGATTCGAGTCGGTGCTGGCCTTGCCGACTTTGTGGATCAGGCTGATACCGATCTCGCTCGATGGTGGTGGTGCGAGGTGGAGTTGCACACCCTGTTTTGGAGCGCCGGCAAGGTGGAAGACGCCGTTCTTGTCGGTGGTGATGTTGATGCTGTGCTTGATCAGCTCATCCGGGACCAACTCGTTCGGCGGCTGCTGGCGGTGGTCCCAGAGCATGAGCGTGTAGAGGCCGCAGCGACCGCCGCTCGCGGCGATGCTCATCAGGCGCTTGATGGCTAGCTCGCTGAAGTTGCTGGGGAAGTCGGCGACGATCAGGAAATTGTATTTCTCGGCAATATTGCCCGCGACCTCGTTGTATTCGGTAATGCTCTGATACTCATTGCGCAGGTACATTTGGATGATCTTCTCGATGTGCTCATTGAGCTCGCCGAGCTTCTCCTCGATCTGCGTCTTCTGCGTCCAGATGCGGTTGTTGATCAGGCTGTCTTCGTAGTCGGCCAGATGCATCAGGCCGGCAAAATTTTCGCCGAGCCCGACCGGGTCGATGATGGTGAACTTGAGCTTGCCTGGTGGCGTGGTGGCGAGCAGGCGTGAGATGAGATTATTGAGCGTGCCGATCTGTTCGTCGCGGCCGGGGCCGTTGGTTTCCAGGAGAAGCGATCCCTCGGAGGGAAGGCTGATCGAGACTGGCAGATCAAATTGGGCAGCACCGGGGAGTGCGAGCCGTTCGTCTTGCGGCACTTTGCTAGCGAGCCCGGCGACGTCGACCGTGAGGTGGCCGAGCTGGGCGCTGTGGATGAAATCGTCACGCTGTTGCCAGCTTTCGACGTAGCTCTCGTCCCAGGCTGGAAAGTCTTCGGCGGCGGCGGCGATGCGGGTTTCGATGTCTTGGTAGACCGGGGTGATGGCGGATTGCCAATCGGCCTGTAGCTCCGCCCAGCTCGCGTTGTATTCTTCCAAGAAACGCTGCTCCTCGGCCGCATGGCCTTCGGTGACAGCTGTGGCCCGGGCGATCGAATCGGCGCGTAGACCTGCAATCGTTTCCGGTAGGCGTTGGTCGAGGACGCTGATGCGTTTTTCGTGGATCGCGGCGGCTTTCGGGCCGAGACGCAGTTTCTGCGCGTCGAGTTTTTTCCAGCCGCGGGAGCGCATTTCGGCGACCGATTCCTGCGTCGAGCCCCAGTCCCCCTCAAGCTCCTCCACGCTTGCTGCGTGATCTTGTTCGACGCGGGCGATCTCATCGTCAAAGGTCTGCTTGGCACGTTCCTGCGCGGTGTTGAAGGTGCGGCGCGAGCGCTCTAGGTTTTCGGCGATCGAAGTGGCAATCGGGGCGGCTTTGATTTTGCCAAAGATCTGAATCGCGATGAGGACCGCTGTCGCGATGCCGGTCATGCCAAGAATACCCGAATCCCAATATTTCTGGGATGCGACGATGATACCGGCTGCGACGACGGTTAGTAGGATGAGGATGAACGGGATGAACTTGAACAGCGCTGGCAGTGGGTGGCGTCTAAACGTCCCGAGATCCTCGGCGACCGAATCTAGGTTGCTGCGAAAGTTCGAGGCGAGGTTTGCCTCCGACCCTTTGAACTGCAGGTCGCCTAGATCCCACTTGGAGGCGCGTTTACCAGAGAGCTTAAGCAGGAATCCCCAGTAGCCGCGAAAGCTGGCACGCGCTTCGCGCTTGAGCCGGAGGAAGCGTTCGCGATCCTCGGTGATGTCGGATTTGAAGTTCTCATAGGAGGCGCTCGCGGCCTCGCGTGCGTTCTCTTTGTCGCGGGTGGCGAGGACGATCTGTTGTTGGATGTTGGAGATCTTGCTGCCGCGCTGTCCCTCCGCCTGAACGTTGAAACTCTGGCGTGCGGAGGCGTGGGCGCGGATGATCGAGCCAGTGCGCTGGGCGTTGCGCTCCTCCGAGCGTGCCCGCCGCCCGGCGAAGAAGCGCTCGGATTCGTCGAGGTCAACCTCGAGCTGCGCCTCCTCGGCGGCGCAGGCTTCCTCCATTTCGCGCTTGGCGACGAATGTTTGGTTGCGGTAGTCGCGCTCGAGTGCCGCCTCG
>JBLHKE010000613.1:0-4953 GCA_047619485.1 Verrucomicrobiales bacterium
AGTCGGTTTTTGGGGTGCTTCGGGAAAGGTTCACGGAGGGGCGGGAGAGCGGGGCTCGACGGATGCGAGGCGGAGAAGGCTGGGGCGAGTTGCGGACTCTGCGAGCGTTGCGTGTCAACCCGGTTGAACCGAGCGGCTGATGTTCCCGTCGCTCGTCCGTGGGGGGCTCTGAGCCACCGACTAGTAGCGGCGAAAAAACACCAGCCAAAACGAAGCAGCCAGTGCTGACCCAGCTCTGCAAGCTCATACCACCGCACCTCGTTGCCACGCTCGCCCGCGAGCACGGGTCGATAGAAAAGAGCTTACATTCATACCGTGGAGCCACGTAGTGGTCTTGCTTGGGGCGTGTTCAGAAATAACTTGGACATATCTGCTAGCCCTTGAACCTCCCAGCTGCGTTGGAGTTTCCTCCGAGTAGTTCACTACACGAAGCAAACTCCGCCTTGGTGGTAAGCTCAATGCCTGCCCAGCTATTGACCAACTTATTTCCGAACAAGCCCTTAGGGCGGGGCAGGGGGGCATGTTCCTTGAGATACCCGCTCCAAGGAACAGGCCATTAAGAGCTTGTCTACGTGTGGATATCATAGCGCCTGAAACTGCGACAGTGATTCACTGTCGATCAGTCGATCAGTGTCAAAGCCCACGATAAATAATTATTTACTTCTAATCCCAAATCCTCCTAAAATTGAACCATTGTCACGATCAGCCCTTGAGTCTGTAGATCCCCCAACTCGAACCCCTCACCAATCCTCACCATGAAGACACGACGTTTCATTCTCTCAGCGATGCTGGCCAGCGGGCTTCTCTCAGCCTCGAATACCTTCGCCCTCGATGCGGCTTACGTGCACATCCTAAAGAATGAAATGCCCGACACCCGTTTTCACCTGAGCGAGGTGGAAGCGTTCGCGGATGAAGTTCTTCCCGATGACCTCGGTGGCGCCACCTTTGACGGCAAGTCGACCAGTACCAACGACATCGGCGATGGAACGTTGACGACCTTCGGCGATGGCAATATTGCCCCAGCGATCGGGACGACGACAGCCCTGGAACACGGTGGTGCCAATAAGAACCCGGACAATGTGCTGCAGAACGTGGGCAATGTCTGGTCGACCGGCAACAACCAAGCAGGCAACTCACAGTATACCCTGGACCTCGGAGGTGTGCACGATGTCACCTCCGTGCGCCTGTGGCCACGCGCCGATGGCTGCTGCGCCGCCCGTTGGCAGAACCTCGAGATCCAACTTCTCGACGAGAACCAACAACCGATCCCCGGAAGCCAGCGGCTACACACTGTGAATATTGGCAACGTGGCGCTTGAATTCGCCTTCGACCCCTCCTCTGCAATCACCAGCGAGGACAACGAGAACGGCGGTGCCGGCGATGGCATGGACGATGGCTGGGAGGTCTCCGTCGGTCTCGATCCCGAGGTAGACGATTCGGGGGGGAACCCCGACAACGACGGGCTTACCAACCTCGAGGAGTGGAATGGCGGAGAACGCTCCACCGACCCCTTCGACGATGATAGTGACGACGACGACTTGATCGACGGCGATGAGGTGAACACCCATGGTACCGATCCCACTGATGCCGACTCCGATGGCGACGGCCTTTTGGACGGCGAGGAGATCGAGGCAAACACATTGCCGCTCGACCCGGACACCGATGACGATAACTACAACGACAAGTTCGAGGTGGACAACTTGGCCTCCGGATTCGATCCGCTGGTCGACGACTCATCGGAAGATCCAGATACCGACGGGCTCGACAACGGTGGCGAGTTCGCAAACGGTACCAACGCCCTAGTGGCTGATACCGACAACGACGGCGCCAACGACGGTGACGAAGTGAGCGGCGACCATAACCCCTACACTGGCGGTGTGTTCGGCGTCGCACCTGGTGACCGCACCGATCCCCTAGACGACGATTCCGACAATGATGATGTGAGCGACGGCGATGAAACCTCAGACGCCAATGGCTCCGTAACCGATCCGAACAATCCAGATACCGATGGCGACGGCTTTGGCGACGAGATTGAAATCGCCAACGCCAGCGATCCGAACAACCCGGCCAGCGTTCCTAGCGTGCCGGTGGTCACCGTTATCGGTGGGCTTCTAGGCGGTGACCTGACCGACGTGGATGACGATGGAATCGACGTCGATCCGGAGGGCGCCAACTTCGACTTCCTCAGCATCACTGCGAGTTCGAGAGCGTTTTTCACTGACGCGGCAGACGGGGTCGCCGCCGACGAGGGCGCTTTCGATATTTTCGACAACAAAGTCGGTGGGGGCGAAGCGAAGTGGTGCTGCGACGGTGCGCCGCAGGACGTCACCGTGGAGTTTGAGCAACCAGTATCGATCACGCATTTCACTATCACTTCGAGCAACGACACGCCCAACCGCGATCCGCGTGATTGGCAGATCCTCGGTTCCAACGATGGCGTGGACTTCACTCCGATTTTCACCCAGGCGGGCGACCCGCAACTCTGGACCGCCCGCAACCAGACCCTCCAAATCGTGCTGCCGGCACCATCGCCTGCCTACAAATTCATCCGTTACGGTGTGACCCGCACCGGCGGAGTGAACCACGCTCTCAACGAGATCGAATACTTCGGCACCGTCGGGGCGCTCTCGTTCCAGATCTCGTCGATCACCCACGACCCGGTCACGGACATGATCTCAATCACCTGGCCGTCCACCGAGGGCGATTTCTTCGGCATCTACTACAACACGGATTTGAGCGATTGGGGGGTCGACCTGGACGACGGCTACCCGGCCGATCTCGGTGCAGAATCGACGACCTTCACCTTCCCGCGTTCGAGAGTCGGCACGGGCGGAGGTCCGCTTCCGTCGCGAGTGTTCTTCCGAATCGAGACGGCGCGTTAGAATTCCAGGATATCCTAGCAGGGGCGAAATAATCATTGGCAGCGGCCGCTGATCTCCTCGAATCAGCGACGGGCGATGAGTCCGTGCGCCTGCAACCCGTCCAACTCAGGCCGAGGGACGCCGGGGTCCGAGAAGCAATGCCTTAGAAATTTGCTGTTAACATTAGGGCACCTCCGGAAACCTGCTGTGGAAATGGGGCGCAGAGAAAATTCCCGCTGGCGAGGCGATAAACGCTAAGCTATCTGGTGATAGTGGGCGCTTTAGCAACGAAGACAGCGGGGATTTTATCAAGCTCCAGCCCGCATGAGGTTTTCGGAGGTGCCCATTACTTCATTTGGTAATCAGGGCACCGGCCTAGAAAATTATGAAGTCATGCCGATCTTCAAGACTGAAATCGCGAAGAACGGTGCGCCCGCAGGAATCAGGAAGGGACCCGCCGCACCGCGCTCAGCGCCTGCAAACGCCAGTTTCGCTCGGCTGATGATCCCAACGAAGCTAGGCGTAATTTTTTTCTGCACTGGTTGATCGGCGTCGACCTTGCCCGCGCCGACAAAGATGAACAGCAGCAGCACCAAAACGGTTGCCTGTTGGTGGGCGATCGTCTTCAATGGTGATATGAGATCGCTCCAAACCGTCGCCCTAGCAATCCTCTTGAGCTTCGGTGTTGCCAGGGCGCGCAATCCGAACGTGATCGTCATTTTCACCGATGACCAAGGATCGGTCGATGCAGGTTGCTACGGCACGGAGGATATCGAGACGCCAAATATCGATCTGCTGGCTGAGCGCGGGTCACGATTCACCCAGTTCTATGCAGCTGCGCCGGTCTGTTCGCCTTCCCGCGCGGGGCTCTTGACCGGTCGCTATCCGCTGCGCGCTGGAGTCCCTGGCAATACCACTTCGGAGAAGGGGAAACCTGGCATGCCGACCGGGCAGGTGACGATGGCCGAACATTTCAAAGCCGCCGGTTACCGCACCGCGCACATCGGCAAGTGGCATCTAGGCTACACGCCTGAGGACATGCCGAATGCACAAGGCTTTGATCATTCCTTCGGTCACATGGGTGGCTGCATCGACAACTACTCGCACTTCTTCTACTGGCAGGGGCCGAACCGCCACGACCTGTATCGCAATGGTGAGGAGATCTACGCAGATGGGAAATTTTTCCCCGACCTGATGGTGAACGAGGCCTGCGAGTTCATCAAAGACAACCAGGCCGATCCGTTCTTCATCTACTTTGCGATGAACATGCCGCACTACCCGTATCAGGGAGACGCGCACTGGCTCGAGCACTACAAGGACGTGCCGCATCCGCGCAATCTCTACAACGCCTTTGTCTCGGCGCTGGACTCGCGCATCGGTGATCTTGTCCGCTATCTGGACGAGGTTGGTTTACGCGAAGACACGATTATCGTATTCCAATCCGACCACGGTCACTCGACCGAGGGACGTGCACATTTTGGAGGTGGCAGTTCTGGCCCGTATCGTGGGGCGAAGTTTAGCCTGTTCGAAGGTGGCATCCGTGTGCCGGCGATCATCTCCTGGCCTGGAAAGCTGCCAGAGAAGAAGACCTTCGACCAGTTGGCGCACTCCTGTGACTGGTTGCCGACCCTTGCGGAGCTAGCGGAAATCGAGTTGGTACACAAGGACATCGATGGCCTCAGCCTCGCGCCGTTGCTGAAAGGGGATACACAGGAAAGTCCGCACGACCTGGTTCACTGGCAGGTCGGAACTGGGGCGAAGGCGCAGTGGGCGGTGCTCGATGGCGATTGGAAACTGATCGGCAACGTGCGCGACACGAGCAATCCGAAGTCGCAGGGAGATCCGCCGGCCAAGTTGTTCCTCTCGAATTTGAAGGAGGATCGCTCCGAGAAAAAAAACTACGCGGCGAAGCAGCCGGAGATCGTCAGGAAGCTGCGGGCTGCGCACGACGCGTGGCTTGAATCGACTAAGGGGTTGTCAGGAAATAAGTCATACAAAGATGCGCAGGAATTTTAGCCAGCACCAAGGCAGATTTCAGCGATGATAGCGGGCTATTTGAGTTGGAAGCTAACGCGGGTGATGGCCAAAATAA
>JBLHKE010000614.1:0-4951 GCA_047619485.1 Verrucomicrobiales bacterium
GGGACGACCTCGATGGAGATGGAGTTAGCAACGGGGACGAGGCCATCGCCGGGATGAAACCGAATGACCCTGACACCGACGGTGACGGCCTTGCTGATGGCGACGAGGCAGCGAACAATGCTGACCCACTGATCGCTGACACCGACGGGGATGGCTGGAGTGACGGCGCCGAAGTAGCGGCGGGAACCCTGGCAAACGATGCTACCAGTAGCCCGACCTCGCCACTGATCACGAGCTACGATTTCGAAGATGGTTCGATGGCCGGATGGAATGTCGTTCCGACGACCGTCGGCGATGACACCGTGTGGGCCAATGGTGCCGTGTCGGTCGAACCGACCGATTTCGACCTAGAATCGATTCAAGGTGATTGGATTGTCCGCACCTGGAACCAGAGCGACGGAACTGCGGGTAGCACTGTCATCATCACGGACTCACACACCGGTGTCGTCCGCACCGACCCCTTCACTCTGGCGAGCAGAGCCACGGTCGATTTTCTGATCGGCGGAGGCAACCACCCTTGGGGAGCAATGGATCCCGATACGCTCGAAGCTGGGCCAGCTTGCTTCAACTTAGAGCGGCAGGTGGACGTGGACGATTGGGAGATGATCTTCACTGCCACCGGACCGAACGCCAACAGCCTGGCTGCCGCGCAGTTCAGTCAGGCACAACTCGAGCCCTATGCTGGCGATACCGTGCGATTTGCGATTTACGACCTCAGCACCGCCGGCTGGGGACACATTGATGTGGATGACATCCGCTACTCCGGCATCACCAGCGGTTCCGGGTTCCAGATCAGCAGCGTCAGCTACGACAATATCGCTCACACGGTGACGATCACCTGGCCGTCAACCACTACGCAAAACTACATCATTGAGTGGGCACCAGACGTGAAGAAACCCAACGGAGAATGGAATGAGATCGACGATAGTTTCCCCGGTGTGGAAGGAGAGGCGAGCCTCACCCACGACGGGCTCCCGGCTGGAGTGACACGGGCATTCTACCGCGTCCGCGTCGCCCCTTGATCTCATTGGGGAGCCGTATCAGACTGTAGTCTCCCCCAGAACACCATGACCCCCCCCCGAAGTCTACTCGCGAGGATCGCAATCCTCTGCACCGCCATTACTAGCATCCATTCTGCGCAAGCCGCGGTCGTCACGACCTACGACTTCGAGGGCGGAGGTGGCGCAGCTGGCACCGGGCTCAGCGGCTGGAATATCATCACGACGAGCGTCGGCAATGATTCGGTATTTTCTCCAACAGGAGCTCAGCCGGTCATACCGAGCAACTACGATAGCGGATCGGTGCAGGGGCAATGGGTGATCCGTACTTGGGACAACACGATCTCGGGGACGAATACCGACGCCAATACCGGCGCGATCCGCACCGACCCATTCACGCTACCTGAGCTGGCGACGGTCGATTTCCTGATCGGCGGCGGCAACCACCCGTGGGGCGGCATGGATCCTGATGCGCTCAGCTCGGGGCCGGCTTGCTTCAACCTCGAGCGCGAGGTGGCACCTGGCGATTGGGAGATGATCTTCACCGCCACCGGTCCGAACGCCAACACCCTCGCCCCGGCGCAATGGGATGCGGCGGCCTACGCTGGCAACAAAGTCCGCTTCGCAATCTATGATCTCAGTACTGGTGGATGGGGTCACATCGACGTGGACAATATCGTGCTCTCGGCCAGCATCGACCTCAGCGATCCGACCGACAGCGACAACGATGGCATGGGCGACAACTGGGAGACGTTCTATTTTGGGGATCTAGGGCGCGACGGCAGCGGCGATTTCGACTCCGATGGCCTAGACGATGCCTACGAGTGGGATGAGAAGACCACGCCGAACAATTCCGACACTGACGGTGACGGGCTGAGCGATGGGCAAGAGCTCAACACCTACGCGACCGATCCGTTGGATGGCGATAGCGACGGCGATGGCTATAGCGATGGGGACGAGGTCACCGCGGGCACCAACCCGAACGACGATTCCAGCTTCCCGACGGTCAGCGTCGACCGACCGGTGCCGGATTCCACCAACACCACCCGCGATAGCGTCGTCGTCTTCAACGAGATCCACTACCACCCCGCTGGCGACAATGATGCCTTCGAATACATCGAGATCTACAACCAGCTCGCCGTCGATGTCGACCTGAGCAACTGGCGCATCGGTGGCGTCGACTTCGATTTTCCTGAAGGCACAGTGATCGACGGCCGCAGCTACCTAGTCATCGCCAAGAACCCGGCCAACTACCCCGGCGCACTCGGCCCCTACGCGGGATCCCTTTCCAACTCCGGCGAGACCCTGCGCCTGTTCAACAACAACCGCGCCTTCCGCACGACAACCGGCGCAGGTCCGACCGGCACCACGACCGACTCGCTCGACCGCCGCCGCATCATGGACGAGATCAGCTTCGGCGACACCTACCCGTGGCCACTCGGCCCGGACGGTTCTGGGTCGACACTGGCAAAAATTGACGCAGCCACTGGCAGCGCCCATCCACAGAACTGGACCCACAGCCCCGCCGCGAACGGCACCCCCGGCGCCGACAATACCCGAGTGATCCTGCCAGCGATCGCTTTCAATGAGATCGCAGCCAGCACCGCAGCGACGTTCCAGCTCGAACTCCACAACCACGGCGCAAACCCGATTGCGCTTGGCGGTTTAGTGATCGCCTCCTCCGATCCAACCCACAGCGACTACATCCTAGCGGCTGGCACCCTCGCATCGGGTGCGTTTTCAACCATCGATGCCACCACTCTAGGATTCACCCCAGCCGACAACAATCGACTGTTCCTCTACACTGCCGGAAAGGGCGCACTCATCGACACCGTTCGCGTCGACAACCAACTCAGAGGTCGCAGCCCGGACGCCACCGGATCTTGGCTGAACCCTGACACGGCCACCTTCGGAGCGATCAACGCAGTCACTGTCAACGACTCGATCGTCATCAACGAGATCTTTTACAACGCCTACCCGGTGCGCGCCTCGTCCGGCACACCAGCCACCTTCGCCAGCGTCCAAGTCATGGATTTTGATCACCAGTGGCGCTTCAATCTCGATGCGGGCACCGCGGGTCTACCAGCGGGTTGGGAGGACAGCGTCCATCCAGCCAACGGGGTCAGCTGGGATCGCGGACCAGGATTACTCGGCTTCGAGACCTCCACCCTCGGCGAGCTGATCCGCACCCCAGTTCCGAGAGAGGCGAAGATTCCCTACTACTTCGAGACGGAGTTCATCTACAACGACGCGGCCGCCGTCGAGCAGATCTTCTTCGAACACTACATCGACGACAGCGCGGTCATCTATCTAAACGGCGAGGAGATCGCGCGCTTCAACCTCGCCCCCGGGGTCATCACCCCAACCACGCCCGCCAATCCCACTGTCAGCGACGCCTCGCTGAAGACTCTGACGGTGCAGAACCCTAACATCCTCCAGGGCAGCAACCGCCTCTCCGTGGAAGTCCACCAGGCGACCACCGGCAGTAGCGACCTTGTCCTCGGCATCCGCGCCAGCCTGCGCAAGGTCGACACCCCAGGGACGCCGGGAAGCCCATACACCGAGCGGGATGAGGAGTGGCTCGAACTCTACAACCGTAGCCCCTCGACCGTCGACCTCAGCGCGTGGAATCTCGACGGAGGCATCAGCTACAATTTCCCTGCCGGCACCTCGCTCGAACCCGGAGCCTACCTGCTCGTAGCCAAAGACACGGTCGCCCTCGCGGCAAAGTTCCCTGCGGCCACGATCATCGGCGACTACTCTGGGAAGCTCGGTAACGGGGGCGATCGGATCGTCCTCGAAGATGGCAACGGCAACCCGGCGGACGAGGTCAGCTACTTTGACTCCGGCAAATGGCACGTCAAGGCAGACGGCGGCGGCTCCAGCCTCGAACTGATCGATCCCGACTCAGACAACCGCGTAGCCAACGCCTGGGCACCGAGCGACGAGTCCGCGCGCAGCAGCTGGAATACTTACACTTACGAGGGTGTCGCGCAGAACGACGGCATCGGCAACAACGCCTACCACGAGTTCCTCATTGCGCTACTAGACGCAGGCGAATTCCTGCTCGACGACGTCAGCGTCCTCGAGAACAACAGCATCGAGATGATCCAGAACGGCGATTTCCAAGCCGATGCCGTCGGTGCAACAGCAGACAAATGGCGAGCGGTCGGCACCCACGGTTCCCACGGGAACACCATCGTGGTCACCGACCCCGATGACGCTGGAAACAAATGCCTGCACATCGTCGCCACAGGACCGACCGAGGACAAGCACAACAAGGTCGAGACCACCTTCGCTAATGGCGAGCGGGTGACTGCCGGTGCGACCTACCGGATCAGCTTCCGCGCGAGATTTCTCAGCGGCAGCAACCAGGTCAATACACGCCTGTATTTCAATTACCTGCAGCGAACCACAGAGATCTTGACACCGGAGAACTGGGGAACACCAGGGAACGCCAACTCGGTCGCCCTCGCCAACGCTGGCCCCACACTGGCCGCGCTCGCCCACGCACCGATCGTGCCCGACGCTAACCAGGTGGTCAACGTTGCCATCGACGCCGCAGACCCAGACGCGATCGACAGCCTAACGTTGTTCTATTCGATCAACGGTGGGGCATTCCAGAGTTCACCGATGGCCGCCGGCCCCGATGGCCGCCGCTTCGTCGGTGCGATCCCGGGCCAGCCGGCTAGCCGCATCGTGCGCTTCTACGTCCGCGCCAGCGACAGCTCCAATGCCACCACCGTCTACCCCGCGGCCGGCCCAGACGGTGGCGCTTTCTACAAGGTGCAGGACGGCTTCGCCGACAACTCCAACACGCGCCACAACTTCCGTATCGTCATGGCCGAAAGCGATCGGCAGTTCCTCTTCTCCGGCACCAACCGCATGAGCAACGACCGCTTTCCAGTCACCGTCATCGAGGACGAGGCCACCGCCTACTACGACGTCGGCCT
>JBLHKE010000615.1:0-4938 GCA_047619485.1 Verrucomicrobiales bacterium
TCCCGGGTTTTCGGCCCGGGCACTGGGCTCCGATTGCAAATCGAAGTTACGTGGCACAAGCGGAGACTTGCGCTATTGTCATTGCGATGATCGAACTCGATTCTGTAACGAAAGCTTTTCCTGACGCTGCGGGTGGGGAGCCGCGTGTGGTGATCGACGGGATTTCCTTGGCGGTAGCCGGTGGTGAGCGCTTGGCAATTGTTGGTTCGTCAGGATGTGGCAAGAGCACCTTGCTCAACTTGATGGGGACGCTGGATCTGCCGACTTCGGGCGAGGTGAAGATCGGTGGCAGGGCTGTCTCTGGGATGGGCGAGAAGGAGTTGGCTGCGCTGCGATCGGAGACGATCGGGTTTATTTTTCAACTGCACCACCTATTACCGCAGGCGACGGTGATCGAGAACGTGATGCTGCCGAGTCTGGCGTTGCGGGGTGGGTCGCCGCAGGCCGAGGTGCGGGAGCGCGCAGAAACTTTGCTGGAGCGCGTGGGCATGAGCGGGCAGCGCGATCAGAAACCCCACCAGCTCTCCGGTGGCGAGCGCCAGCGGGTGGCGGTGGTGCGGGCGCTAATCAACAAGCCGGGGGTGATTTTGGCGGATGAACCGACGGGCGCCTTGGACCAGGCGCGTGCAGGTGAGTTGGCGGATTTGTTAGTGGATTTGAACGAGCAGGACGGGGTGGCGCTGGTGATGGTGACGCACGATCCGGGGCTGGCGCAACGCATGGGGCGGGTGTTGCGGATTGTGGATGGGAAATTGGAGGAGCGGATGTGATATTTTCCGTTGAAGTGGTTTCGGCATCCTGCCGTAGAGAATGGATTTTGGCAGGATGCCGAGACAAGGTGGCGCTATGTTTAAACTAGCGCTCCAATCGCTCGTCCACTACTGGCGGCTGAACCTGTGCGTGATGCTTGGGGTGTTCCTCGCCTCGGCTGTATTGACGGGTTCGCTGGTGGTTGGTGATTCTGTTAGGGCGACGCTGGCGGAGCAGGGCATGCTGCGGGTTGGTAAGATCGATGCGGTACTTGTGGGGGGCGATCGATTCTTTACTGAGGGACTGGTGGATCGTTTGCGGCAGAATCTTGCAAGCTCTCCGTTCAAGCTGACGGACGATCTGGAGGTGACTGCGGCGGTAATCACCGTGGGCACGGCCCGCAGTGACGATGGCTCGCAGCGGGCGAACCGGGTGCAGATCATGGGGGTGGAGGATGCGTTTTGGGGGCTCGCAGATACCGGTGAGATCGCGGCTCCTGGCGAGGATTTTTTTGCGATCAACGAGGCGCTCGCTAGGCGCTTCGATTTTGGGCTGGGGGATGGGCTCAGGATCCAAATGGAGAAGCCGGGCGACGTGCCGCGCGATGCGCCACTCGCGGGTTCGGTCGAAGGGAGCAGCAACACGGTGCAAATTTCTGGGGCGGTGACCCACGTGATCAGTGATTTGCAGTTGGGCCGGTTCAGTTTGCAGGCGGAGCAGGAGCCGGCGCTGACGGTTTTTGTGCCCCTCGGGGTTCTGCAGAAGGAACTCGAGCAGCACGGCCGGGCAAATCTGATACTCGCTTCGGTGGCGGAGTCGGAGGGGAAGGATCGTTTCGTGGCGGCGATTCCCGACTACATCCGCTCCAGCTGGAACCTTGAGGATGCTGCCCTGAATTTCGGCAAGGTCGGCGATGGCAGCCATCAGCTCGGCAGCAAGCGGATCTTCGTCAGCGAGGCGACCGAGGCGGCGGTGAGGAAGGTTGTTCCGGCGAGGACGACGGGTGTGCTCACCTATCTGGTGAACGAGCTCCGCTTTGGCGATGTTGTCGTCCCTTACTCGATGGGGACAGCGGTGGAGGGAGATGTGTTTGGTGAACTCGGTCCCGACGAGGCGGTGATCACCGAGTGGCTCGCAGATCCGGCGAACGGCGGACTGAAGGTTGGCGACGAATTTGAGATGGAATTTCTGCGCGTGGCGGACGGGCGACAGATGGTGCCCTCGGCGCGGAAGTTCAGCGTCGCGCAGATCGTGCCGATGGATGATCCACGCGTTAGCAAATCCTGGGCGCCGGATTTTCCGGGCGTGTCGGATAGCGAGAACTACCGCGAGCTGGATCCAGGGTTCACGTTGAACAAAGAGCTGATCCGTGACCAGGACGAGCAGTATTGGGAAGACTACAATGTCACTCCAAAAGTTTTCATTAGCCTTGTCGCGGCGCAACAGGACGGGATGTGGGCGAACCGCTTTGGTCGCGTGACCGGGTTGCGAATCGCGGACGAGGGGATGATTCGGGAGGTGTTTGAGGAAGAGCTGAAGAAGCACCTGGACCTGTTCGATCTGGGTCCGCATGTCCGTTTCCCCGTCATGGAGGCACGGGCGGCGGTGAAGCAGTCGATGGATTTTGGTGGGCTGTTTGCTGCGCTGAGTTTTTTCTTAATCGTCGCGGCGCTGGTGTTGGTGGCCTTGCTGTTTGTGTTTGGCCTGGAGCAACGATCGGCGCAGGTGGGCACTCTGCTAGCCACTGGATTTGAACAGCGGGCAGTGCGCAAGCTGTTGATGAGGGAGGGCGGGATGATCTCTTTCGCTGGCGCGGTGCTGGGGGCGATTGGTGGGATTGTTTATACCAAAGCGGCGCTATGGGCGCTGGGGAATGTCTGGCAGGGGGCGGTGGCTGGTTTGGAGTTCACCTACCACGCGAAGTGGCTTTCGTTGGCCATGGGGATATTGATCGTGCACGTGATGGCGAAGCTGGCGCTGTGGATAGCGAGTCGGAAAATCGTGAAGGTTCCTGCGCGTGTGCTGCTGGCGGGAGGCGGTGTTTCAGGACTGGTTGATGTGCAGCGCAAGCCTGCGACCAAGCTGTGGAGTTTCTGGTTGGCGATCGGTGGCGCGGTCGGCGGAGTCGGGCTGGCGTTGTTTGCACAGACTCTGCAAGGCCAGGCCTTGGCAGGTGCGTTTTATGGGGCGGGTTCTCTATTGTTGATCGCGGGCATTGCGGCGCTGGCATTGCTGCTGCGGCGCTGGGCATTGCGCGATTCGGCGGCGCTGGATTTGGCTTCGCTCGGGCGACGCAATGCGCTGCGGCGGCGGGGCAGGAGTCTTGCGGTGGCGGGGATCATGGCGAGTGGCGTGTTCATGGTGATGGCGGTGAACTCGTTCCGCATCGGCTTCGATGATGCGGGCACTGGTGGCTTCAAGTGGATGGGCCGCTCGACCTTGCCGGTCTATGAGAACTTGAACACCAAGGCTGGCGAGGACGCGCACGGTCTAGATCCGCTGCCGGAGGGGGCAGAGATTGTCTCTTTGCGGGTGCGTCAGGGGGCGGAGGCGAGTTGTTTGAACTTGAACCGCGCGCAGCAGCCGCGGCTGGTTGGGGTGAATCCGAAGCGTTTGGCGGAGCGCGATGCGTTTGTTTTTACCAAGAAGGGATCGTGGTCGATGCTCGATGATCCGGCCGATGCAGAGGGAACCGTGCCTGGCATCGCGGACATGAACTCGGCGATGTGGGCGATGGGGAAGAAGCTGGGCGACATTGTGACCTACCCGGCGGCCGACGGTGAACTGAGGGTGCAACTCGTTGCGTTTTTGCAGGGTTCGGTGCTGCAGGGGAATGTCATCATCTCGGAAGAGGCGTTCAAGGCCGCGTATCCGGATGCGGGTGGCTACCAGATGTTTTTGATCGATCTACCGGATGGCGAGGCTGGCGATGATGCGAAGAAAGACCTGGGCCGCCAGTTGCAGTCGCGCGGGCTGGAGTTGGTTTCGGCGGCCGGCCGCCTGGCGGATTACAACCGGGTGCAGAATACTTATATCTCGATCTTTACGGTGCTGGGCGGGTTGGGTGTTCTATTAGGGACAGTGGGCGTCGCGCTGGTGATCGGGCGCAATGTGCTCGAGCGTCGTGGTGAGTTGGCGCTGATGGGGGCGCAGGGTTTCCGGCGTTCGCAACTGGCGCGGATGGTGTTGAGCGAGCACTGGTTTTTACTGGTTGCTGGGATCTTGATCGGTGTGGTGTCGTCGCTGGTGGCGGTGTTGCCGAA
Organism: Verrucomicrobiales bacterium; assembly: GCA_047619485.1. Classification (GTDB taxonomy): domain Bacteria; phylum Verrucomicrobiota; class Verrucomicrobiia; order Verrucomicrobiales; family DEV007; genus JBLHKE01. The sequence goes on from JBLHKE010000615.1 coordinate 4,014, forward strand.
CTTGCTCACACCGAGCGCTGGGCTGCCGGTGGGGTTGATCGTCGGGCTGACCGCTGCGATCATGGTGGCGGGTTTGGCTTTTTGCTGGGTGGCGACGCAGCTGGCTTTGCGCGGGAATCTGATGGAGTCGCTGCGGGCGGAGTGACCGCGGGCTCGGGGTGCTTTTTTTTGACCACAGATTGGCGCACTGCCAACACGATGATACGGAGTCTTTCCGCAGATCCGTAGAATAAATTTGCGCAGATTTTTTCTTGGGATGGGGTAGGATCTTTTGATGAAAATCCTGATCTTTTTTTTGCTGAGTGCCGCGGCTGTTTTTGCAGACGAGTTTTCGGAGGACTTTGAGAAGGTGAAGGTTGGAGAGGCTCCGGACAAGGTAATGGAGATCGAGGGGACGTTCACGGTCGTCGAGGAGGATGGGAAAAAATTCCTGCGGGTGGGGATCGAGCCGCTGGCTGAGAACGGAATGGTGATGGGTCCTTCGATGAAGGGGGCTGGCACGATTGAGGCGAAGATCCGCTCGTTCAAAAAACGCCGCAGCTACCCGCGTTTCGGGGTCGGGCTGCACGGGATCTCTGGCTACCGGCTGCGCGTGGTGCCGTCGGGTGGGGCGGTCGAGCTGTTGAAGAACGAGGAGGTCGTGGCGAGCGAGAAATTCAAGTGGAAGGCGGACGTCTGGACGAATTTGAAGATGGAGATCAAACAGGACGGCGATGCCTGGTCGATCAAAGGATGGGTCTGGCCGGTGGCCGAAGGTGAGGAGGGCAAGCAGCCGGAGAAGCCGAGCGTCTCGCATAGCGACAAGGAGGCTCCTGGGCAGGGGAAGGGCTCGTTGTGGGGGAGTCCTTATTCGGGCAAGCCGGTGGATTTTGACGATGTGAAAGTGAAGACTGGAGAGTGAAGACTGCAAATCCACTCTCCCGAC
>JBLHKE010000616.1:0-4928 GCA_047619485.1 Verrucomicrobiales bacterium
AGTTGACAAAGGTAAAGCCACCTCACTGATCAATCATGGAAATCCTTCTGGTAGAAGACAACGAAGCCGACGTGGTGCTGATGGGCGAAGCGTTGCGGGAAATCAAAGCCGACGTCGATCTCGTTGTTGCGCGTAGCGGAGAAGAGGGTCTGGAGCGGCTCTCCGGAGAGTTCCCGCTACCCGACATCATGATCCTCGACCTGAATCTCCCCGGGAAGCACGGCACCGTGGTTCTCCAGGAGATGAAAGAGGACGCCCGCCTGCGCCACATCCCGGTGATCGTGCTGAGCAGCTCTGGCGATCACCGCGACGTCAAAGCGGTCTACGAACGCAATGGCAACTGCTTCGTGAGGAAACCCGGTGAATACGATGAATTTGTCGAGGTGATGGCGCGTCTGGAGAATTTTTGGATGAAGACCGCGTTCCTAGTGCCGCGCGATGAGTAGGCGGGCATGGGAAGCTAAATCTTTGGCTAGGAAGCCCAAGCTCCTGGCTCTATTCGTCCTCGCCGCGTCCGCGGTGAACCTCAGATTCTAGCCTCTCACTCAGCCACTGCTTCATCATGCTCTGGTAGTTGAGATAGCGCGAGCGGGCGACGCGCTTGATCCTGGCGAGCATGCGTGGATCGAAACGCAGCGTGATGGTGGTCGATTCGCGCGAATCCGGGCGGTGCAGCGATGAATTCATCAGTCGCTGTTCGAGCTCGTGAGCTGCCCAGTAATCCGACTCGTCGCCCTCGTCGTCGAACTCTGGGATGTCTTTCCAATTTGAAACTTTCTTCACGTCGATCAGGGGGAAGTTTTTTTTAAAAAAATCTTAGGGTGGCGTAGCGCTACTTAATTTCCGCGAGTTTCCGCTCGTAGTAGGCGTTTTCATCAGCGGTCATATCGCGCGCCAGGATCACTCGGTAGCGTTTCCCATCAGTCCAGAACACACTGAAAACGCCACGTGCGGTCACGGCCTTGCCGAGGCAGAAGTAGCGGGTTTCCTTATCGCCGTAGGGCGAGTCGGGGAGAATACGCACGGCGAAGGGATCCTCGAAAGACTCCTCGATCTCCTTGGGCGCAATCTTGCTGAGGTCGAAGTTGACGTCTAGCCAGTCGAATTCCATAGATTGTTCGTAAGTATTTCAGCGTGAGTTGGCCACATGGATTTGCAAAAACCCAAGAATTGACCTTTGCAGGGTGGCACAGCTTGCACCATTCTAGTGCTCTGCCAACCCTTATCAACTTCTTTGGGTGGAATGGATCTGGATATCTCCAATCTCCATCCCACCGGCAATCCTATTCTACATCATGATTTTTATCGGTATCGACAGCGGAACCCAGAGCACCAAAGCGATCGCGCTCGACTTGGAGAGTGGTGCGATCATCGCGCAGTCCCAGCAAGGCTACGATCTGATCGACGGTCTGCCGGCAGGCCACTTGGAGCAGCGACCGCAAGATTGGATCGAGGCTGTCGACGCGACGGTGAGCGATTGTTTGCAGCAACTCGGCGACCGCAAGCGCGAGCTGAAAGGGATCGGTGTCAGTGGCCAGCAACACGGACTGGTAGTGCTTGATGAAAACGATCAACCGGTGCGCGCGGCGAAGCTGTGGTGCGATACCTCGACGGTCGAACAGTGCGATCAGTTCGGTGAGGAATTCGGTGGGGCGACTGGCCTGATCGAGCTGGCGGGCAATGCCATGTTGCCGGGCTACACGATCCCGAAATTGCTCTGGCTGAAACAGAACGAGCCGGAGAACTTCGCCGCCACCAAGACGATCCTCTTGCCGCATGACTATCTCAACTTCTACCTCTCGGGCACCAAACGGATGGAGTATGGCGATGCGTCAGGCACGGGTATCCTCAATGTCCGCACGCGTGAGTGGAGCCGCGAGCTAATCGATTTTGTCGACCCGCAGGTGCACGAGATGTTGCCTGAACTCGGCTCCTCCAACGAGGCGCATGGAACCCTGCGCGCCGACCTAGCTGAGAAGTGGGGAGTCTCCGCTGATGTGGTGATCAGCGCTGGCGGCGGCGACAACATGATGGGCGCGATCGGGACGGGGAACATCTGCGATGGCGTGATCACTGCGAGCCTCGGAACTTCTGGCACTCTGTATGGGGTGTCAGATTCGCCGGTGATCGATCCACAGGGGGAGGTCGCGGCCTTCTGTGATTCGACCGATCACTGGATGCCCTTGGTCTGCACGATGAATGTCACGGTGGTCACTGAGCAGATCCGCAAGCTCTTCGGCTACGAGTTGGCCGATTTGGAGAAAGCGGTGAGCTCAGCTCCTGTCGGTGCCGAGGGCTTGTTGTTTTTGCCATATCTCAACGGGGAGCGCACGCCAAACTTGCCGAACGGCTGCGGGGTCTTACACGGTTTGCGCACCGAAAACCTGACGCCTGGCAACCTCGCTCGGGCGGCGATGGAGGGGGCGACGCTCGGTCTCGCCTACGGTTTGAAGCGTTTCCGCGATCTGGGCATGAACCCTGCGGAGATCCGGCTCACCGGTGGCGGCAGTCAGAGCCCTGCGTGGCGACAGATGGCGGCGGATGCCTTCGGTGTGCCAGTGGTAACTTTGGCGACTGCTGAAGGGGCGGGGCTCGGTGCTGCGATCCAGGCGGCCTTCACTGTCCTCGGCGGCGAGCGTGATTACGCCGATCTGTGTGCGCAGTTGGTCGCGGTGGACGAAAGCTCGCGCTGCACACCAGACGACGCTACCAAGGTGCACTACGCCGAGCAACTCGATCGACAGATGACTCTCACCCGCAACCTCGCTGACGCTGGGCAACTCTAAAAACACATTCAAAACGCGCGCTCTAGGCGCCATCATCGCCACATTGATCCGTGCGGTGTGTCTGACCTTGCGTTTTCGTGTCGACGACCGGGCAGGAATCCTGAAGGATCCTCCGTCGGGTTCCCTCATCTGGGCCTTCTGGCACAACCGGGTGTTCAGTCTCCCTTACGTCTACCGAAAATTCCTGCCAACGCGGCAAGGAGCGGTATTGACGAGCCCGAGTGGGGACGGGGAAATCATCGCCCAGGTGATGCGGAATTTCGGGGTCGATGCGGTGCGCGGTTCGAGCAATAAACGGGCGGCTGCGGCGCTGCGGGAGCTGGTTTCTTGGGTGAAGCAGGAGAATGATATCGTGATCACCCCAGACGGGCCGCGCGGGCCGCGCTACCAGCTGCAGCCGGGGATCATCAAGGTCGCGCAGCTCACCAAGACGCCGGTCTTCCCGGTGCACGTCCGCTACTCGAAGTGCTTCCGGCTGAAATCGTGGGATGCTTTCATGATCCCGTGGCCATTCAGCCGTGTCGATGTGACCTTTGGGGAGTATCATCAGGTCGCGAGGACGCGCGGCGACGAAGAATTTGAAACCGAGCGCCTCAGGCTCGAAAACGTGCTTAAGCAAACAGCCGACTAACCAAGTTAGAACCATGCAACTAATCGACGGAAAACAAATCTCAGAACAAGTCATCGAAGAATGCAAAGCCGACATCGACGCGCTTGAGGCAAAGGGGATCAAGCCGGGGCTCGCCGTCGTGTTGGTCGGTGATGATCCGGCTTCGCGTGCCTATGTGCGCTCGAAGGATAAGAAATGCCAAGCTCTCGGGCTGCACTCGGAGAAGATCGAGCTGCCGGTAGACACCAGCCAGAAAGATTTGCTCGCGGTGATCGCGCGGCTGAATGCGGATGAGTCGATCCACGGCATCCTGGTGCAGTCGCCACCCCCACCACAGATTGATGAGGCGGCGGTGGTGCTTGCGATCGATCCGGCGAAGGATGTCGACGGCTTCCATCCGGAGAACGTGGCGAAGCTTGTGCTCGAAGACCCGAGTGGATTCGTGCCATGCACGCCGCTGGGTTGCCAGCGCTTGTTGTTGGCCGCTGGAATCGAAACGTCCGGGGCGAATGTGGTGGTGTTAGGGCGGAGCATGATCGTCGGCAAGCCTCTGGCTCTGTTGCTCATGAAAAAGGGCGCAGGATCGGATGCGACGGTGACGGTTGCCCACAGCCGCACCAAAAATCTCGCCGAGGTGACGCGCGGGGCTGATATTCTGATCGCGGCGATCGGCCGCCCAAATTTTGTCACAGCTGACCACGTGAAGGAGGGGGCAGTAGTGATCGACGTCGGGATCAACCGCGTCGAGGACGCCAGCCGCAAATCTGGCTACCGATTGGTAGGGGATGTGGATTTTGAGAATGTCGCGCCGAAGTGCCGGGCGATCACGCCGGTGCCGGGTGGCGTGGGTCCGATGACGATCGCGTTGCTGATAGCGAATACGGTTAAAGCATGCAGGCAGCAGACTGGGCGGTGAGGAGGACGTACTGGTTTGAACCCGATCGTAGCGTAGTCTTTAGGCTGCGACAGCGACGGCGGTTCGGCCAGTGCCCTCGACGACACGTCAGACCCGAATGGCACGTAGATAAGGCGCACCATCGCCGAAAAACGCATGGCAGAGCAGAAGCTTACAAAAAGCACCAGAGACTGCTGGAGCCGGAACGTAGAACGAACGCCTCGTTCGTTCTGGGAAATCGCGGCCCCGCAGGAAGGGGTCAAGATTTCCCCGCCTGGAATCCACGCGAGTAGCAGCCAACAGAAAACGATCACCCCGAACGGCGCACCTTGCCTGGGGAGCCTGCGAGCGGGAGAGGGTTCGAACTGATGGGACGTTGCGGCGATCGCGCACAGGGACGCTCGCGGATCATCGCTCCGCTCGATCCGAACGAACGGAGGCGTTCGTTCTACCGCGCCGACATCGACCGATGCCGGACGCCATCCCGATCCCGAGAAATTCAACAGGCTGGCGCTCGGGAGAGAGCCGTTAACTACGTGCCATTCGGGTCAGGACGGCATGGCACGTAGATAAGGCGCACCCTCGCCGAATAACGCATGGCACCGCAGAAGCTTTCAAAAGGCACCAGAGACTGCTG
>JBLHKE010000617.1:0-4917 GCA_047619485.1 Verrucomicrobiales bacterium
AATGATGGGGGCCGTAGTAGCGACTGGGCCGCACCTCGTCCCAATACTGTACCCAGAGACAATGCTCATCGAAACCGTGCGATTTCGGTTGGTCGGGAAATTTCTGAAAATCACCCAAATGCCACTTACCGGCAATCGCGGTGGCATAGCCAGCCGACTGGAAGACTTGGCCAAAGGTTTTCAGATGTACCGGCAGGCGATTGTTCTTTTCGTGATCATCCGGGCTGTCGAGACGCTCCAGAAATCCTGTCCGGTTGGGGTAAATGCCCGTTAGAATCATTGCTCGAGTCGGCGTGCAGACCGGGGTGGCGTAGGCATGGTCAAATAGGGCGCCTTCTGCCGCCATGAGGTCGAGATTCGGCGTCAAATAAGCCGTGTTCCCATAGCAGGCGAGAGTCTCCGCCCCGAGATCATCGGCCATGATCAGCAGAACGTTCGGTGGTTTCGCTGCGACTAGCGGGATGATACTAACACTAACAAAAATGCAAAGTAAGAGATTCGATTTCATGATGTCTAGAATTTTTCTGGGGACTGTTCCACAATTGACCTGAACTGCTCAGTCATCGTCTTCACCCTCTCAGGTTGATCAGCCCAATGATTCTTCGTTTCCCCCGGATCGTTCTCCAGATCAAACAGGTATCCCTGGCCCAGTGCGTCCTTCACCCGATCTTTCCCTTGGCCAAACACGATCTTCCACTTCCCGCTACGCATCGCGAAGGCGCTACTTGAATGATGCACCATGGGTGGGCGGGCCGACATCTCCTTCCCCAGCAGGGCTGGGAGCAGGCTTACGCTGTCTTCACCGGCTCCCTCTGGCAAGCGTTTGCCGACGAGATCGGAAACGGTGGCCAGCATATCGGTCAGGCAAAAGGCGTAGTCGCTGGTTTTGCCCGCTGGAATCTGGCTCGGCCAGCGGGCGATGAATGGCACCCGGTGTCCGCCCTCCCAGACTCGACCTTTTTTACCCCGAAACTGACCGGCTGACAGGTGGCCATTGCTGATCTTCGCCGTGCCTTCCGGTTTTCCGGGTTCTAACGATCCGACTAGCGGACCGTTGTCGCTCGTCACGATGAGCAGGGTGTCGCCGTCCATCCCTGTCTCCTTGAGCGCGGCGTCGATTTTTCCCAGCGCCCAGTCGACCAGCCAAACCATGTCGCCGCGCTCACCGGCTTTGGACTTTCCGAGGGCGAAATCCACGGTGACATGGGGCGAGTGAGGTGAGGATAGCGGCAAGTATAAAAAGAACGGCGCGTCAGGCGAGGACTCGTGGTGACTTTTGATAAACCCCACCGCCTTCTCGGTGAAGCTGACATCGACCGTCTCGTTGATCCAATCGGGAGCCGCCATTCCACTGCGCCAGCTCCCTGCCGGATGGCGGTAACTCGCTCTCTCCATGTTCGACATCCGCCCGTTCTCGATAAAGCAGTAGGGTTCCTGATCGGTTGAGCATCCGGCGGTGTAGTAGGTCTGTTCAAAGCCGAGTGCCTCGGGGCCGCCGGAGATGCGGGCGGAAAAATCGATGCTCTCTCCAGCTTTGCGATCGGGTTGCGGCCCCGCGTACCACGGCAGCGGAGCGTCGAAGTCCAACTTGCTTCCCGGCTTGACGGTGAAGCCCAAGCCTAGGTGCCATTTTCCCGACAGGGCTGTGTGATAGTCCTGTGTTTTGAGAAACGAGGCGAGGGTCGTCTGCCCGGGCTCGATCAGCGGAGGCTCCCAATTAAAGAGCACGCCGCGCTTCAATGGCGTCCGCCAGCAGTAGCGCCCGGTGAGAAGACCATAGCGCGAGGGGGTGCAGACCGAGTCTGCCGAATGGGCGTCGGTAAAGCGCATCCCGTCTGCCGCAAGCCGATCCATGTGAGGCGTTGGGATCCGCGACTCCGGGTTGTAGCAACCCACATCGCCATAGCCGAGATCGTCGGCAAAGATGATTACGATATTGGGTGCCGCGACCTCAGCGACCTCAGCGACCTCAGCGGCTGAGACGATGCGCAAGGTGCAAAGGGCTGCTAGTCCGAACCAGAGTGAATTTTTCATCATAGGGATACTACGTGAGGTAAAAAGATTGCCCGCTGATTTGACTTCTATCGACGAGTCACGGTGATGTAGTAGGGCGCTGTGACATGAGAATCAGATCCGTCTAAGAACGAAGCCTCGAGCGTTGTCTTGCCCGCTTTCAACTTGGCGGTGAACCTGATAGCCTCGTCCTGTTCGGCAATCGCTTTACGCTCTTTGAATTTCCCGATCTTGAGTCTGGCAGCGACCACCGGCAGGGCTTTACTGCGCTCGTGTTTGATCGCGTAGTCGTAGTCGCGCGCGAAGTAGCGGAACTTCCTCAGTTTTTCCGGGACCGGGATCGTTCCGCGGATCGGAGCTGCCGCCTCGGCGGGGTAGCGGCGCAGGGCGAACTCGTACGCCCCATCCTGTGCGATATCGATCTCCCAGAAGCCGGTGGCATTGAAGCCGGCGAGAACCTGATCGTGATTCCATGCTACTTCCCCACTGATATCGTGGGCAGTGAGCGTGCAGGGGTTCTCCGATTCCGATCCGATGACGATCTCTTTGCCCGCTGCAGGATCTTGCGGATTGACGACCTCCCACCAGCGATGGTATTCAGCCTCCATCTGACCGGCTCTCTCTGGGTGGGCGAGCGCCAAGTTCTTCTTCTGTCCGGGATCGCTCGCCAGACTGTGGAGTTCGCTTCCTGACCAGCGCCATGCCCCTTGCATCACGGTGTGAGGATTGTCTTTCTGTGGTGTGCGTTGCTGTTTTTGTGCGTCGAGGCAGATCAAGCGGTTGATCCAATCCGGCGTCATCCCGCGCAAAAGGGGCACAAGGCTCTTGCCATCTTCAGGCGCAAACTTGGTTCGTTTCAGTCCGCAGAGTTCCTCGAGAGTTGGTCGCAGATCCAAGCCAGAAGTTAGGGCATCGATGTCGCGTCCGCTATTGAGCTCGCCGGCCGGCCAGTGCATGAAGAATGGCACTCGATGACCGCCGTCCATCGTCGAACCCTTACCTCCCGACATGCCAGCGTTCCAGGTCGCGAACTTCAAGACGGTGCCGTTGTCGGACATGAAGATGAGGATAGTGTTTTCTTCGAGGTCTAGCTTCTTCAGCTTCGCTCGCAGCCGCCCGAGATTATCGTCGATGTTTGAGATCATGGCGTAGAATGGCGCTACACCGGGTTTCGCCTCGAGCGCCGCGTAGATGTCGACATTCTTCTTCGGAGCTTCCAGCGGGAGGTGAGGGGTGTTGGTGGCGATCGTGATGAAGAAAGGTTCATTCTGGTTCTGCTCGATGAACTTCAGCGCCTCGCCAAACCACACGTCAGTGCAGTATCCCGGGAACTTTTTCCAATCGCCGTTGTGTTGGTAGTAGTCGTCGAAGTAGTTGTTTGCCCAGTAGTCTTGAATGTTGCCAACTCCACCACCACCATGAATGAGGACTTCATCGAACCCGCGATCCTGTGGGCGGAACGGATAGTTGTCGCCGAGGTGCCACTTTCCGAACAACGCGGTCTTGTAGCCGCCGGCCTTGAATGTATCGGCAACGGTTGCCTCATCGCGCTTGAGCAGCGATCGCCCTCGGATCGTCGCCCACACTCCGTTCTTGAGCGGTGGGCGACCGGTCAGAAGCATCGCACGGGTCGGTGCGCAATTTGGCTGCACGTGGAAATTGGTGAAGCGAACGCTCTCGCGGTGTAGCCGATCCATTTCCGGGGTCTTGATGTTGATGTCGCCGTGACAACCAAGCGGTCCGTAGCCCTGGTCGTCGGTGAGCACGAAGACCACATTCGGACGTTCGCTCGCGACTGCATGGGTGAGTAACGTGAGGGCGATGGCTAGGGAATGCAGGGTCGAGGACGGTTTCATAGTGAAGTTTCGAGGGACTTGTGGGTTAGATGCCAGTCGCAGTGTCGGGCTGTTACCTTGGGCTAGGAGCCTGTCGGACTTACCTGATCCGGCAACAATCGTTTTAGAATTCGCCCAAATCCCCCCTCCGCTTTGGCGAATATTCCAATATACTCCTGCATCGGACGGCGGATTATGACTGAATTCTAAAACGTTTTGCTCGAAATTATCTAAGTCCGACAGGCTCCTAGGCGAATATTTTTTTTCCGGGCAATTTTCGGCATCTGTGGGGTCTCCTTGAGACTGCGGAGTGTCGGCGTGAAATCCGAGTATACTCTTCAGTTATGCACACGAGATGAATTCATCCTCCGGCGTATGGTGCATTTAATCATCCGGGGGTCTCACGCGGCCTCGCGATGGTAGTAGTTTAGCAGCCCGCCGACGCGTCTGCGCCTCCGCACGCCGGCGTCCGACTTCGGTGGTGGTGGTTCTGATAGCAGCCGGTTCTCCAGACCCTGGTGGTAGCGCTCGACGTACTCGCGGACGAGCAGCCGTAGGTGGCGTTCGCCCAGCACGACCACACGGCTCAGACATTTATCCTTGATCGAGCGAACAAACCGCTCGGCGTAGGCATTCAGATTTGGGCTCCTCGGCGGCAGCTTGATAGGCGTCACGCCGCTGTTCTTCAAGATTTCCGCAAACTTGATGGTGAACAGTGGATCCCGATCGTGGATCAGATGTGTTGCGTCCCGCAGGAACCCGTCGAAGCCGTGCTCCTGGAGGATCCGCTTGACCGTGTTCCGGGCGATCTCATGGCCGAGGTTGGCTAGCACCCCGCAGATCCGCGTGTATCCCCACCCCGGATTCTCCTTTGCCATCCTCACAACGAGTCCTGCTATCTGGCACGGAGTCTTTGGTCGCCCCCCTGCCTCTCCGGGCGCTCCCGTCATACTTCCTCGCGATCAGCTTGCGGTACCAGCGCAGGATCGTGTCCGGAATGGCGATGCCGGCGAGCCTCCTCAGCACTTTGCGCCCGAGCTTCTTGCCGCGCCTCGCAAGCCGCTTGCGT
>JBLHKE010000618.1:0-4900 GCA_047619485.1 Verrucomicrobiales bacterium
CCAACGCCGTAGCGCCAGCGCCACAGCTCGTCGGTGCCGAGATACAAGACCGCACCCGCGCCGTAGCGCCGTGTCACGATGACTGGCACCTGCTTGTCCTGGCCGACGTTGGCGACTGCCATCACCTGCGCACCCGGGAGTGCCTTGACCGGTGCCACCCAAGCCGGCGGGCGCAAGCGACCCCAAATCTCCGAGTTTTCGACACCCGAACTGGCAAAGCGTAGCTCCTCCATCCCCGAACCGTCTGCAGTCAGGGAAAGCGACGAAGGCATGTCTTCCTCACGGCGCTCACCACTGTCGGCCGCCCGTTCGACTGGGAGCAACTTGCCGAATTCCGTGCCTGCATACTCTGCGAGAAAATTCCGCTGACCGTCGATGAACACTAGACCACCTGCACGGCTGCCGACAAATTCCGCCAGCCATTCGAGTTCGTCGTCGCGGAACAGGCGGCGCGGCACGTCGCCGAAAAACACCACTTCGTAGGTGAACAGCTCTTCGCGCGAGGACGGGAACATGCCATCCGCATCGCCACGCTCCCAACTCTTCTGCGGCTGGTCCGGCGGGAACACCTCCATCAGGAGGTTCGGCTGCCACTGCTCGTCGCGAACGAACATGGAATGCAAGTAGCGGGTCTCCCAGCGCGGTCGCGAATCGATGATCAGTACCTTCTTCGGATGCGCCACCGCCTGAACGAACAGCTCCTTGCTGTTGTTCTCGGTGATCTTCTCCAACGGGCGGCCGGACTCGTCTTTTTTCTCCCCGACCGGGGTGACGCTCGCCTTGAACTGCAGGGCGACGGCGCGCATCTCGACATCCTGGTTCGCCTGCGCGCCCGTGATCTTGTCGACCAGTTCCTGCACCGGGAACTCGTAGTTGATGCTGCGTTGCAGGGTATTGTTCGACTCGATCTGCTGCTCCCAGACGATCGCGCCTTCGTGTTCGATCGCCACCCGATAGGGGATGCCCGGGCGCATCGAATCGCGCAGCTGGATCTCGCCGTAGATACGATCTTTCGCGAACACCGTCGGCGGACCAAAAACCTCAGTGAGCGCCATGTCGCTCAGCGCGGACTCGTTGCCGTAGCCGATGGTGAACACCGGGATACCGCGCTCGCCGAAGACCCGACTGTTCTCGAGCGGCGAGCCATCGGCGTTATGCTGGCCGTCGGTGAAGACGATCGCCCCGACGCCCTCCTCTTCGCCCTCCAACATCGACGCGATGTTGTGGCTTAGGTCGGTGATGTAACCTTTCTCACCAAGCGCGAACTCGTTCGGAAAATCACCGGACGATTTCTTGCCGGCGCGGCGCTGCCACCACATCGTCTCGACATTGCGATTCGACAAGGCCACCAGCTCGATGTCCTGCTGCTTGGCGATCTTGCGCAGGATACCAGTGTCCTCGTTGAGCAGCAGCTGGCGCATCCGATCGAGGCGCGAGGCCTTGTCGAACGCTTCCTGAGCCGCCTTGAACTCTGGCTTGTCACGGTTCTGGTCAAGGTAGGCGAGCGACGATTTACGCACCGACATCGTCAGATCTTCTTGGAGCAGCAGCACCTGATCACGGAGCGCTTCCAGCTCCTCGATCTTCTCAAATGGGTCGCCGTCCTGCCCGAGCGCCGCGACGCGCTGCGTGAGCTGTTTGCGAATCTGTTCCAAGCGCTCTCCCTCGGTGCCATCTTTGCGTCGGCTCTGGGGTTCGGCCGGCGAGAGGAATCGGCCATCGATGACCTCGATCCCCTCGGCCCCGGGCGGCCGCCATCCGATCGACAGGTGATCCTCCGTCCCGCCGGCGTTGAGAAGAGCTTCGATGTAGTAACGCTGACCCTTCTTGAGCGGCACCCGATTCGACTTCTGGTTGCCCTCGCTCTCCCACTCGCGCAGCGCGGTGTAACCGTTGACATTCGCCAGCCGGCGGATGCCACGCGGCTCATCGTTCTGGCTCAACCAGAGTTCGCCGCCATCGTCACTGGCAATCCAGAACTGGTACTCGCCGTCCTCCGGCACGTGCAGGTAGCCGCGCACCCAGCCGACATAGCCATCACCGCGGGTGAGCGGTAATTCGAAACGCGTGGCCAACTTCGAGGATCGTGGGCTGGGGAGATTCTTCTCGTTGCGGCGACGGTTGCTGTCGAACAGTGCACGGCCTTCGTTCTGCGGATAGATCTCTGTTAGGATAAACCCCTTGCCCGGCTGACCGAAGTCGCCCGCACGATCCTGGAAATCGTCGAGCGCGTCCAGCGCTTGCTCGAGGTGCTCGCCGAAGATCTCGATCGCCTGCGGCAAGTCGCCGCTCTGCGCGCCGGCTCTGACAGCCCGCGTCGCCACCAGTTGCGCCCGCGCAAGGTGGGCACTGGCCTCCTCCGCCTCCTCGAATGCCTGGCTGCGTGGCAGGTAGCCGGCGGCCTGCATCGCCGCCGCCTTGCGTCCTACGGGCATCTCCTCGTCGACGACACTCATGCTCTCCGACCCATCGATGAATACGAACAGCCGGCCGAGCTCGCGGATCACTTTCTCATGGCGCAAGACCGGTCCAGTCAGCGCCAGTACGATCAGAAACACCGCGAGCGCACGCAGCATCGGAAGCAGCCAGCGCAGGCGGTCGCCACGATCCCGGGTCTCGCGCCGGTAGAGGAACCACGCCGCCGCCGCCAGCCCGAAGGCCAACAGAACCCCGAGCCATGGGTTGATGTCACCGAGAAATTTGAGCGAGGTATTCATTTCAGTTTTCTCCTGCCGAGCCACTGTTGATAGAAGAGCTCCCCGAACACCAGCGCCAGCACGACGTAGAGCAGCGGTTTCCAAAATTCGATCCCAGTGCGGCGGATCTTATCGAGCGATTGGTATTCTTCCCAGTTCGTCACTAGGTTCGCCTCCATGTCGATCGCCAGTGACTTTATCTGGTCGTCGTCCAAGGTGCGAATGTCGGACTCGCGCCGATCGAGGTTGACCGCAAAATATTGTGTACCGCCGTCGGCATCGACCATTTTATAGATCCCCGGAGCAGAGGTATCGGCATACTCGACCACTCCACGCGCGCCCTCCAACTTCACCTCGACCGCCTCCTCGCCACCGGCTGGCTTGGTCACCGTGACGTTCTTACCCGCCATCGATTCTGGCAGGAATGCCACCAGCCGCGACTCGGCGGACACGTTGCGCGGAGGTTCGACACTCGCTGCGAGATAGGTCACCAGCCGCTGCATCACTGGCAGGTAGACCGGCTGCGTAGGAAAATTCGACCAGTCAGCATTGGCTGGTGCCGCCGACAGGATCACCCGCCCCTCACCGAAGCTACGCTCGACTAAAAATGGCTCGCCAGTATCGAAACGGGCGATCACCTGTAGCTCCTTCTTCAGCGAAGGTGGCACCTTGGAGGCTGATTTCTCGCTAATGCCAAGCTTGAACCAATTGTCGAAGATCACCTCATCAAGCTTGCCATTGCGCGGGTCATTGAAGAACGCAAAAGCCGGATGCGAGAAGCTCTGGTTCACGATTTTCGCGCTCAACGCTTCACGCGCACCAGCCGCACCGCCGCCCGCCAACCCTACCAGCTCCTGCGGCATCAGCCCCTTGCCGTCGCGGAACAACTCGCGGTGATACCAGTCGATCTTCACCTTGTCGCCAGGGAAAATAATCAGACCACCACCATCCTCGACAAACTTTTTCAGCGAGTTCACCGCGTTGCCATCCAGTTCGGTCACGTTCGCCAAGATGACGACCCGCTTGTCCTTGAGTGTCTCGTTGTTGAGCCCCCACTGGTTCACCACCTGCGAAGTGATCAGGTCACTGAGGCTGCCACCGGCCGAACCGAATGGTTGCAGCGCGAGCTCCAAAAAGGCGGCCTCGCCCTCAAGCGGTTCTTCCGAGGGACCGCCGTCGACGATCAACACCGGCACCGCATCCCACACCTGCAAACTCTTGACGAAAGTGTTGTCCGCTTTCAGCGAGTCCGCCGCCGTGCTCACCTCGACGTAGTGCGAACCGGCTTCCTCGAACGTATGCGTGAACAGCACCTGCGACTCCTGACCCGGCGAGAGCGTCACCTGCGACGAGCGCTGCTCGACACCATCGACTTTGAATACCACCACCAGATCCGGGTAGCTGGTCTTGCCGTGGTTTTTCAAATTGGCTCGCAGCGAGAACCGCTGGCCGACGCCGAGGATCAGTGACGAAACATCGACCGATTCGATGCTCGCGTTCTCGCGCAAACCGTCGCCCATCTGATAGAGCGTCAGGTTCGGGTAGATCTTGAGCTTCTGGAACTGCTCTAGCGCACTCTGGCGGGCGGGCGATTGCGCGTCTCCCCAGTCGGTCGCTTGAAAATCTGAGACGATCACCACGTCGCGTGCCGCGTGCTCCATCTTGTCGAGTTCCGCCGCCGCCGCCAGCAGCCCACCACCCACACTGACCGGGTTGCGGTCGCTGCGCTCGAGTTTCAACTGCGACGCGAGGTTGTCGCGCGAGGTTGTCGGTTCGTCAAGCACGCCCTCGGGCTTGCCGCCGAACAGGATCACCGAGCTGTCCGATCCATCGCGCATCTCGCCCAACGCCATTGCTATCTCCTCGCGGGCACGATTAAAGTTCGACCGCGCCGCTGTGCCATCCTGCATGGAAAAACTATCGTCGAGCAGGAACACGGTCGAGGTCTTGGCATTCTCGCCGTATTTTCTAACACTGGTCAACACCGGCCGCGCCAAGCAGAGCGCGAGGATCACAGGGATCGCGATCCTAAGCAACAGCAGCAGCAGTTGCTCGAGGCGGATGCGCTGGTTGTTCTTGCGCACGACAGGTGCCAACAGGTGCATCGCGCCCCACTGCACCTGCTTGAAGCGGCGCTTGTTGAGGATGTGGATGATCAGCGGCAGCGAGAATGCCGCCATGCCACCCAGGAGTAATGCGTTCAG
>JBLHKE010000619.1:0-4893 GCA_047619485.1 Verrucomicrobiales bacterium
CCATGCAAACAGCATCGACATCAACGGCGACGCCATCTTGTCTAACATTAGCTACTCGCTGGAATACACCAAAAAACCGATGACAAAACCAAGTGCTGGGATGGTCACGTTTCTGGTATCCAGTCCACCGATGTTACGGCGGCGTTGATCCCCGCGCCACGCGGCTCGATGCCCCTTGTCTTTTTGGGCAAACGGCGGTTGGTTTGGGAGTTTTCTCCCTGCCAGAATGATCCGAAACCTACTCCTTTTTTTCACGCCCTTCGCTCTCGCCATCAGCCTAGCCCGGGCGGAGGCCCCGACGGCGCAGCAGCTAGAGTTCTTCGAAAACAAGATCCGCCCAGTGCTGGCAGATCGCTGTTACAAGTGCCACGCGGCGGATTCGGAAAAACTGCGCGGCGAGCTGCTGCTCGATAGCCGGCCCGGTTGGGAGCAGGGCGGCGAGTCGGGTGCGGTGATTGTTCCCGGCCACCCGGAGAAGAGCCTCCTGATTACGGCGCTGCGCTACACCGAGGGACTGGAGATGCCGCCGAAGAGCAAGCTCGCGGATCCGGTGATCGCGGATTTCATCGAATGGATCGAGATGGGCGCCCCGGACCCGAGATTAGAAATGAAGACGCGCGCGGCGAAAGCGGACGATCCCTTCGACCTCGAGGAGCGCAAAAAAATCTGGTCGCTGCAGCCGGTGAAGCTGATCGAGGCACCCGATGTCAGTAACAAGGATTGGCCGCGCGGCGATCACGATCGCTTCGTGCTCGCAGCGCTGGAGAAAAAAGGCTGGCAGCCCGCCGCACCGGCGACACGCCAGTCCTGGTTGCGGCGGGTGAGCTTCGACCTCACCGGCTTACCGCCGGCGCCACAGGAGCTGCGCGCCTTCCTCGATGACCAGTCGCCACAGGCGCGCGAGAAGGTCGTCGACCGTCTGCTCGGCTCACCGCACTTCGGCGAACAGTGGGCACGCCACTGGATGGACTTGGTGCGCTACGCCGAGACAAAGGCCTTCGAGGCAGACTACCCGATGCCCAACGCCTACCAGTATCGCGACTACCTTATCCGTGCGTTCAATGCGGACGTGCCCTACGACCAGCTCCTGCGGGAGGCAGTCGCCGGAGACCTAGTCGAGCCACGCCTCAATCCTAACACTGGCATCAACGAGTCGGTGATCGGCCCCGGCTACCTCTACCTCACCGACGGCCAGCACGGCCCGCCCGATATCCACGAGGACGAGGCGCGTATCTTCGACGACATGATCGACGTCCTCGGCAAAGCCTTCCTCTCCAAGACCGTCGCTTGCGCGCGCTGTCACGATCACAAATTCGACGCCATCACTGCGGCGGACTACTACTCGCTCTACGGCATCATCGCCGGATCGCGGATCGACTACGCGGACATCAACCCGCCGGTGCAGCAGGAGAAATTAGAGGAGGCGCTGACGGCGCAGAAAGTAGAACTGCGGCACGCGCTCGCCGACGTTCTCGCAGGAGATTTGAAGACGATGCGGGCGGATCTGCAGGCGGTGAAGGCAGGCAAGGCACAGACCGAGCAGCAGAAGCGCTGGCAGCAGGCGCTGCAGCAGAAGAAACCAAACCAGGTGATCATGGCGCTGAACCGATTGCTCGATGGGCGCCCGAACCCGGAACCACCGCGCAAGGCGCCGGCCGCTGTCGAGAGGATTGGCAAACTCGATTGGCAAACCTTCGGGGAATGGCTGCCGTCCGGGCGGGCGTTCGGCACGGCGCCACGCGAAACAGGCGACTTCTTCGTCTCGGGCGAGGGCGACGGCAGCGCCATCCAATCGTTCGCCTCTGCGCGTCCGGCGGCCGGCCACCTCTCCTCGCGCTTCGCCGGCTCGCTCAAGTCGCCGGACTTCGTGCTCGCTGGAGATTCGGTCAGTATTAGGGTCAAAGGCAAAAACGTGCGCGTCAGCCTCTACGTGCGCCACTACGAGTTGCTCGGTCGCGGACCGACCACCGGCGGCACGACCAAGGTGTTAAACAGCGACGGCTGGGTCGAGCACCGTTTCAACACCAAGCTATGGACCGGCGAGACAGCCTACATCGAAGTGCAACAAAACGGTGGCCAGATGGAGTTCAACTGGTCGACGGGAAAGCATATCGATGGCGCCTACGCGGTGGTCGATTCCGCCACCAACAACACCCCCCTCCCGCCGCTCATGGATGCCTCTGTGACTCTGTCAGAAGACCTGGCGATGATCGAATCCCTGCCGGGCGACTGGAGTGGCGATCGATTGAGCGTCGTCCAGGGCGAGATCCTCGCGAGCCTGTTCGAAGCCGGCGTGTTCGACTTCAGTCTCGGGCGCAGCGAGACTTTGAAACAATCGGTGGAAAAATTCCGCCAACTACAACGCGAGGTGCCCGAGCCCACCTATGTGCGCTCGCTCAGTGACGGTCCAGGCATGGATGTCCCGGTCTACATCCGCGGCTCGCACAAGAACCTCAGCAAGGCACCGAACCCGCGGCACTTCCTCGACGGCATCGACAACACACCCTTTGAGGGATCGGGTAGCGGCCGCAAGCAATGGGCGCAGGCACTCGCCTCGAAAGACAATCCGCTGACCGCGCGCGTCATGGTCAACCGCATCTGGCACCATCTGTTCGGGCGCGGCATCGTCGCCTCGGTCGACGACTTCGGCTTCATGGGTGACCAGCCAAGCCACCCGGAACTGCTCGACCACCTCGCGGCGGAGTTCATGGACGGCGGCTGGTCGATCAAGAAGACGGTCCGCGAGCTGGTACTCTCCGGCACCTACGGGATGTCGACCGCGGTGAGCGAAGCCTCGATGCACGATGACCCGGACAATCTCTTCCTGCAACACATGCCGGTGCGGCGCCTGCAAGCCGAAGCGGTACGTGACACCGTGCTCGCGGTCAGCGGGCAGCTTGATCCGAAACTCTACGGCCCGAGTGTCGCGGGTGAAGGCGGTGACCGGCGTTCGGTCTATATCCAGCTCAAACGACGCTTCATGCCGGACTTTCTGATGACCTTCGACCTGCCCAACTCCACCGAGACCTTCGGCCGGAGGAACATCACTGCGAGCCCGACCCAGTCGCTGGCAATGATGAACAGCGGCTTCGTCTGGAAAGCCGCCGAGCAATGGGCGAAACAGATCGCCGGGGCGAAAGAAGGCAGCTTCGCCGTACGCGTCGACCGCGCCCACCAGCAGGCCTTCGGCCGTGCCGCGACAGAAACAGAGATCGAATGGGCGCGCGGATTTTTGACCGATCACCAGGTCAGCGAAACCGGCGCGACCAAACACGCTGGGCTGTGGCGAGACTTCTGCCACACGATGTTAAACCGCAAAGAACTCATCTACGTCTACTAGCGAGAAACCCTTATCAGATGCTCCACCCGAACGCCAACCTCACCCGCCGCGAACTACTGCGCAAAGCCTCCATGGGCTTCGGCAGCGTCGCCCTGTCCGCGATGCTGCACGAGCAGTCGCAGGCCGCCACCAAAGGCATCCTCAAAGGCCTGCACCACCCGGCCAAAGCGACGAGCGTCATCTTCCTCTTCATGGACGGCGGGGTGTCGCAGGTCGACTCCTTCGACCCGAAACCACAGCTCGAAAAAGAGAACGGCCAGCCGCCGAAATTCAAGACCGACGCCACCGTCTTCAACAACAAGGGCAACCTGATGGCCAGCCCGTGGAAGTTCAAACGCTACGGCCAGAGCGGGTTACCGATCAGCGACCTGTTCCCAAACCTCGGCAGCGTCGCCGACGAACTGTGTATCATCCGCTCGATGACCGCCAAGTCGGCCAACCACCCGAACGCCGTCTACGGCATCCACACAGGACACCCACTACTCGGCTGGCCGAGCATGGGTGCGTGGACCTCCTACGGGCTCGGCAGCCTCAACCAGAACATGCCGAGCTTCGTCGTGCTCAACGGCGGCCTCATCCCCAATGGCGGAGTGCCAAACTTCGGCAGCGGCTTCCTGCCGTCGAACCATTCTGGAGCCGTGTTGGAAGCCGGCAAGAAGATGCGCAACATTTCGCGGCGCGAGTCGCCCGAGGCACAGGCGAACAAGCTGGCGCGCCTCAGGCAGATCGATGGCGACCTGATCGGCCGCATCGGCCACGCGCCGCAGGTGGAAGCGGCGATCCACAACCACGAGCTCGCCTTCCGCATGCAGATGGAGGTTCCGGAGGCCATGGACCTCGGCGGCGAGACCGAATCGACCAAGCAGATGTACGGCCTCGATCACAAGTGGGAGAACACGCGCAAATTCGCCACCCAGTGCCTGCTCGCGCGGCGCATGGTCGAGCGCGGCGTGCGCTTCATCGAGTTGACTACCAGCCGCGGCAACGGCGATCGCTGGGACCAGCACGGCAACATCAAAGACGGCCACGAGAAAAACGCCCGCTCGGTCGATCAGCCGATCGCCGCTCTCATCAAAGATCTGAAACAGCGCGGCTTGCTCGATTCAACCCTGCTGGTTTTCAGTGGCGAGTTCGGGCGCACGCCGTTTGCCCAGGGCAACGGCCGCGATCACAATCCGCAGGGGTTTAGCCTGTGGATGGCCGGCGGTGGCGTGCAGGGCGGCACGACCTACGGCGCGACCGACGAGTATGGCTACCGCGTCGTCGAGAACAAACTCGACGTGCACGACCTACACGCGAACATGCTCCACCTGCTCGGCATCGATCACGAGCGACTAACGAAGCGCTTCAGCGGCCGCGACATGCGCCTCACCGATGTCCACGGCCATATCGTGCCAGAGATCGTCGGGACGTAGATTCGATCCTGAATTCGAAGATCAAATCTACGTTCTGTAAGACCAGCCGGCAGCCGTTTCACCTTGCCAACGATCCATGAACTTGAGAGCGTTTCACTGGTTTATAAGTCTAAAACCCGACCACAAAGATTATGAAAT